>JBASOB010000173.1:0-6159 GCA_049657865.1 Mobilitalea sp. | reverse complement strand
GGGTCCTCTTAATCGTCGATGGTACAGATCCTGAATTAGTGCGAAGCATTATGGAGACAGAACTTAGCTGTATCGAAGCAAGACATTCAAGTAAAGCCAGCTTCTGGGAATCATGGGGAGCAATGGGTCCTGCCTGGGGTATGATCGGTACCTTAATCGGACTTGTTAATATGCTTAAAAAATTAGATGATGCTTCAACAATCGGTCCTAATATGGCAGTGGCATTAATCACTACATTCTATGGTTCCATGATTGCAAACTGGATTTGTATTCCAATTGCAGCGAAATTAAGAGCTAATAATTTTCAGGAAATAATGATTAAAGAAGTAATGGTTGAAGGTTTGTTATCAATTCAAGCGGGAGAAAACCCAAGAGTAATTGAAGAAAAACTGAAATCCTTCCTGTCACCTGCACGTAGAGCAGCTATGAAAGAAGAGGGTGAAAGCATTGGCTAGAAAGAAACCAGAAGCACCAAGCGGAGGAGGAGCTCCGTGGCTGAATACATTTGCGGATTTAATGAACTTACTTCTTTGCTTCTTTGTTTTGCTGTTTTCTATGTCTAATGTAGACAGTGTGAAATTTGAGAATGTAGCGGTTTCGATGGCAAATTCTTTCGGTATCTTTGAAGCAGGTGGTTCCTCCATTGGAGAAGGTTCTTTGATTTCCTCCGGTATGACTCAGATGAACGATTTAGGTGAGTACTTTAAGAATGTAGGCGAAGCCAATCAAAAAACCGAAGTTAATGACGATGGTAAGGATGATCCGGACAAAGATAATGGTAGCGCAGGCGGTGAGGATACCGGCAGTGACGGAACTACTGGAAGTTCAGAAGAAGTTGATTTACAGAAAGCAATGGATAAAATTCAAGAAGAGATGGAAGCAGTTACGACAGAAATGTACGATAAAGTTGCTGCTTTATCAGAAGAAAACAATCTGGGTGATTATGTTAACCTGACTTTAGATCCGGAATTCCAATTTGTTCAGATTACATTAAAAGGTTCCATTCTATTTGATTCTGGACAAGCGGAGCTGAAACCGGAAGCAGAACCAATATTAGCAAAGATTGGCGACATACTTAGTGAATTTGATGCCTACTACATAGAAATTACAGGTCATACGGATAATGTTCCCATGAGTAGCTCTACCTACAAAGACAATAATTGGCTATCCTCTGCAAGAGCGTTGAACGCTGCTCAATTTTTGATTGAGAAAAGTGATCTTGACCCTTCTAAACTGAAATACTCCGGAAGAGGAGAATATGATCCGATTAGCAGCAATGCGACGGCGGATGGTAGGGCAAAGAATAGAAGAATTGAGATTAAAATATACAATGAATTAAGTGGAAAATAGTGCAGAGTTAAGCTGAATTAGGAGCAACCCTATTAATTTTCCTGAGGTTCATATTATATAATGGTGATTAAGTTACATTGATTCAATCAATACAAGAGCATAGTACAATAGGAGGATTTTTAAATGAAGAAGAACATGCTGACAATAGTTATTTTAGCCCTGTCTGTGATTAATATTATACTTTCTGCCGTTATTATTTTTGCTATCGTACCAACAGCGAATAAGACAACCCAATTAGTAGATAAAATTGCATCCATTGTCGATTTGGAAATGGAATCGGAAGCACCATCCGAGCCTGCAGTTGCAGACCTTAAGATTCATACAATTCCTGATAAATTAACGATTAATCTCGCAGATAGTGGCGATGGTATCAGTCATTATGCAATTTTAACAGTATCGATTTCTGTTGACAGTAAAAATGCAGATGCAGTTACCGTTGAGCCTGTAATAGAAACAAATGCGAATGAAATCAAAGAAATTGTAACAGAGGAGTTCGCAAAATATACAATGGCAGATGTTACGGCGAATAAAGATCAAATCAAAGAGCAGGTATTAGTGAGAATACAGGAGTACTTCAAATCAGATTGTATCACGAATATATCTTTTGGTAATATCTTAATGCAGTAAGAAAAAAGATGATTTTATTATAATTTTGTGTTATCATGTTACTAGTATATCAGGGAGGTAATGTCAATGGGTGATGTCTTATCCCAAAACGAGATAGATAATCTGCTGGCAGCACTTAGCAGCGGAGAACTTGATGCGGATGAGTATAAACAAACGACGGAGAAGCAGGTCAAGATATATGATTTTGCCAGACCATCTAAGTTTTCGAAGGAACATTTACGTACCCTGAATATTATTTTTGAACACTATGCAAGACTATTATCTACTAATCTTCCAGCATATCTTCGAAAAAATGTTCAAGTGGAAGTAATGAATTCCGAAGCGGTTACGTATTCAGAGTTCACAAACGCCCTTTCCAATCCGGTACTATTAGGAATAATTGATTTTTCACCTCTTGAGGGAAATATAATTATAGAATTGGCAGATAATTTAGGCTATGCCATTGTTGACAGAATGCTCGGCGGTGGAGGTTATCCGTTAGAAAAAATGAGGGATTTCTCCGAAATAGAGTTGTCTATCGTTGAACGTATTTTTAATGTCTGCACGAATTTGCTCCGAGAACCATGGGCTAATGTAATTCAGTTGCAGCCAAGGTTATTAAGGATAGAAACAAATTCTCAATTTGCACAGATTATTTCACCTAGTGAAATGATATCCATCACTACATTGAATATCAAAATCGGTAACATTGAGGGTATGATGAATATATGTTTACCTTATGTTGTAATTGAAAAAGTCATTGATAAACTGAATACGAAGTATTGGTATTCAACAATGCAGATGAGCGATGATACTTCTTATCAGGATATTATTGAAATCGCCATTGCGAGAGCAAAAATACCATTAAGAGCTGTGCTTGGTAAAAGCACTATTTCTGTAAATGATTTTATGAACATGCAGAAGGGTGATATCATCAGGTTAAATACAAAAGTAGATGATGAACTAACCGTCTATGTCGGTAATTTAAATAAATTTACCGCACTTCCAGGTGCATCCTCAGGTTCCTATGCGGTAAAAATTTCATCAGTAAACAGGGGAGAGGAGTAACAGGCTATGGATGGTATGCTATCTCAAGAAGAGATAAATGCTTTATTGAACGGTATGGGATCAGATAGTTCGGATTCCAATACTGTGACAGAACAATTAACAGAAGCAGAGAAAGATGCAATAGGCGAGATCTCCAATATCAGCATGGGTACCGCGGCAACAACGCTATTTTCCCTCGTAAATCAAAGAGTAAACATAACTACACCGGTTGTTGAATATGCATCCTGGAAAGATATTGTTAATAGTTATGATAAACCATGTGTTTTTATTCAAATTTATTATGAGGATGGGCTTGATGGCAATAATATACTGATCCTGAAAGAAAAAGATGTTAAAGTAATCACTGATCTGATGATGGGCGGCGATGGTACTAATATTTCAGGGGATTTAACGGAATTACATTTAAGTGCAATCAGCGAAGCCATGAATCAGATGATGGGTTCAGCAGCTACTTCTCTTTCTTCCATGCTTGAAAAAAGAGTTAATATCAGTCCACCAACCTCAACACTGGTTGATTTATTCGATAATATCGGTGGAGTAAATATTGCTGAATTCTTAAAAGGAGATTTCGTACGTGTTTCCTTTCATATGGAAATCGGAAATTTAGTTGATAGTGTATTAATGCAGTTATATCCATTTGATTTTGCAAGAGACTTGTATAAACAATTTGTACAAGCAACTTCGATGGAACCGGATGTACCAACAAGACCACAGGTTGATAGTACACCGAAGCCCGCACAACAAGCACCTCAGGCAACCACGCAACAACCAATGCCACAGATGCAGCAACAACAGATGCAGATGCCACAGGGATATAATCCCTATGCTATGCCATATCCAAATCAAGGCATGCCTTCTGTACCAGTACCTTATATGATGCCACCGATGCAGGATGTGAATGTACAACCAGTACAATTTGCACCATTTACGGCAACTATGAACGCGGCAATCCAGCCGGAAAATATTGATTTGTTAATGGATGTTCCGCTCGAAGTAACCGTTGAACTTGGACGTACAAGCAAATCAATCAAAGAAATATTAGACTTTGCTCCCGGAACAATTATTGAGTTAAACCGATTAGCAGGTGAACCAATCGATGTTTTGGTTAATGGTAAATTTGTAGCTAAGGGTGAAGTAATAGTAATGGAAGAAGCTTTTGGTATACGTGTAACAGAGATAATAAAGCAAAAGCAGATGAACTAGAAAGATTATGTTAAACATAAGATAGGAGATAAATTATGGCAAAAAGTATTTTAGTATGTGATGATGCAGCGTTTATGAGAATGATGATAAAGGATATTTTAACTAAGAATGGTTATATTATTGCAGGAGAAGCAGAGAATGGTTTAAAAGCGGTTGACAAATATGCAGAAACAAAACCTGATTTAGTTATGATGGATATCACGATGCCTGAAATGGATGGCATTCAAGCGCTGAAGAAGATTAAAGCAGCCGATCCAAGTGCAAATGTAATTATGTGTTCTGCTATGGGTCAGCAGGCAATGGTAATTGAATCAATTCAATCAGGAGCAAAAGACTTTATTGTAAAGCCTTTCCAAGCAGACAGAGTATTAGAAGCAGTTAAGAAAGCAGTAGGTTGATCTAAGAGATGATGGGAAAAAATATGGTTATGTTGCTGGAATCTGATATCGTAGATAAAATTAATGGGAGTGTTACAGAGAAGGCACTGAAAGCTACAACCGAAAGCCCTTCCTCCCAAGATAATTTCATGCAGCTAATCGGACTGATTCTCTTACTTGTCATCATCTTAGTAGCAGCTTATTTTGTGTCAAAATTCGTTGGCGGTATCAAATTAGGTCAATACAAAAACAGTAATTTTAAAGTGATTGATACCTATCAGATTGCACCTAATCGTACGATGCAGATAGTCAAAATCGCCAATAAATATATTGTTATTTCTATTGGAAAAGATACCGTTAATTATATAACAGAATTGGATGAACCAGAAGTTTTGTTAAAAGATACCCCAATTGGGGAAAAACCTAATTTCAAACAAATATTTGAAAAATTACGAATGAATAACAAGTAAAGGTTGGTATCTATGAAAACAATCGATAGGAAAAGAATCACGGGAAAATCTGTAGTAATTGCTGCTTTTTTTGCTATATGTATATTGACCTTTTGTACTCATACTGATGCATATGCAACTACAGCTGCAGATACAGTAACAACTGCGGAAAGCGAAGATGCACTTAACGGATCGCTTGGTCCTATTGACTTTACCCTTAATACCGATGAAGATGCTACCTCAATGTCATCTACCTTACAAATTCTGTTAGTATTAACTGTAATATCTTTAGCACCCTCTATTTTAATCATGGTAACCTCTTTTACCAGGATCATCATTGTATTACATTTTACAAGATCGGCACTAGGCACCCAGACAACACCTCCAAACCAGGTGCTCGTGGGATTAGCGCTGTTTTTGACTTTTTTTATAATGTCTCCAGTGATAACCCAGATTAACACCGATGCAGTTCAACCCCTTTCAGCAGGTGAAATCACTCAAGAAGAAGCTTTAACAAAAGGTTTGGCTCCACTTCGAACTTTTATGTTGGAGCAGACAGATACTGAGGATTTGAGATTGTTTTTGGATATTGCTAAGATTACAACAGTTGATACCGTAGAGGATATACCAATTACGGTAATAATACCATCTTTTATTATTAGTGAATTAAGAAAAGCTTTTATCATAGGCTTCTTAATTTATATACCATTTATTGTAATCGATATGGTTGTGGCCTCCACCCTTATGTCTATGGGTATGATGATGCTGCCTCCGACGATGATTTCTATGCCGTTTAAGATTCTGTTATTTATTATGGCCGATGGTTGGAGTTTAATTATTGGAGAAGTCGTGAAGACCTTTTACTGACAGGAGATGAAAATATATGAACGAGATTATCGTAATTGATATTGCGAAACAAGCAGTTTATCTGGTTCTTAAGGCAGCATCACCCATGCTGCTTGCTTCTTTGGTGGTTGGTCTTGTTGTAAGTATCCTTCAGACTGTTACTTCAATCCAGGAGCAGACCCTCACATTTGTTCCTAAATTAGTAGCAGTTTTTCTCGTCTTAATACTGGCAGGTAATTGGATCTTAACAATACTTAAGG
>JBASOB010000172.1:0-4206 GCA_049657865.1 Mobilitalea sp. | reverse complement strand
AGTATAATTATAGATTTTTTACCTGATATGATAAAAGAAAAAACAAAAGAATTATTGATGAAACGAATCAATCAACAGACAAATATGAATTTGGAAGAAATGATGGTTGGTTTATTTAATAATAAATTAGCTTATGTACTTCTTAAACAAGCAAAACTTGATACTAGCAAAAAATCAATTCAGCTGTCGAATCAGGAAATAGATTCTCTAGTAGAGCAAATCAAAGAATTTCATATGATCATCACCGATACGAATTCCTTTGAGAATGCGCAGGTAAGTGCTGGCGGAGTTTCTACAAAAGAGATCGAAGAAACGACGATGGAATCAAAATTATCCCCTAACCTTTATATTACAGGAGAACTAATAGATGTCGATGGAACTTGCGGAGGTTATAACCTTCAGTGGGCTTGGAGTACAGGATATCTTGCGGGAAGTTCGATTCATAACAAATAACAAAAATACCGTGGGTAGCCTACAATAGTTTGATTAAGTAAATATATATACAAAACATAAATACAAAACATAAATACAAAACTATAATTTGTGTATCATAATTAATTAATAAGGATCAGGTGCAATATGATAAAAATCTCTCAGCTTAAACTTCCCATCAAGCATACGAAGGAAGATATGATAATTGCAATAGCACGTGCTTTAAAATTATCGCCTCAGAAAATCAAGGATTTTGTTATTATAAAGAAGTCCATTGATGCCAGGAAAAATGAAATTAAATATATCTATACCGTACAGGTAACAATCGCTTTCGATACTCATGAAACAGAAGCAAAAATCATAGGACGTGCCAAAAGTAATGAGGTAACCTTTGCCGCAAAAGAACAATATGCATTTACACCAAAAGGGGAAAAGAATCTTCTACAGCGTCCTGTTGTGGTAGGAAGTGGCCCAGCCGGTCTATTTACAGCATTAATGCTTGCACGGAATGCATTTCAGCCCTTAGTGATTGAACGGGGCTATGAGGTTGGCAGACGCGTACAGGCGGTTGAAGACTTTTGGAAAAATAACGAACTAAATCCAGATTGTAATGTTCAGTTTGGCGAAGGTGGAGCTGGCACCTTTTCAGATGGCAAGCTAAATACCTTAGTAAAGGATGTATCGCATAGATATCAACTGGTAATGGAAACTTTCGTTGCACATGGTGCACCTGCAGATATCTTATATCTGAATAAGCCTCATATCGGGACAGACCGGTTACGCAGCGTCGTTGAAAATATGCGACATGAGATTATCCGTCTTGGCGGTGAAGTGCGTTTTGCAACTCAATTGACGGATTTAAAGATTGAAAATGACAGATTATATGCGATAGAATTAAATCATAAAGAAATCGTTCCCTGCGAGGTATTAATTACAGCAATCGGGCATAGTGCCAGGGATACCTTCCGGATGTTTCAGCAGAGCGGTTTGAAGCTTTCACCGAAAGCCTTTGCAATCGGCCTGCGTATTGAACATCAGCAAAGCATGATTAGCCAATCACAGTACGGAAAAGATTATATTCATTTACCTGCAGCTGATTACAAATTAACACATCAGACGGCTACTGGCAGAGGGGTATATTCCTTCTGTATGTGTCCGGGAGGTTATGTTGTGAATGCATCTTCTGAAATTGGCCATCTGGCTGTAAATGGAATGAGTAATTATCACCGAGATGGAGAAAATGCCAACAGTGCAGTTGTAGTTACGGTGCAACCGGAAGACTTTGGTTCGGCGGATCCCTTAGGCGGAATTGAATTCCAGCGAAAATGGGAAAAAGCCGCCTTTGAAGTAGGCAGTGGAGAGGTACCGGTTCAATTATTTGGTGACTTGTTAAGAAATAAGGAAAGTGCTACAATAGGCAGTATTACACCAAATATCAAGGGTAGTTATCGATTGACGAATCTTAATAACTGCCTTCCAAAGGATATCATTGAGTCGTTGAAAGAAGGAATTCTTGCCTTTGACCATAAAATCAAAGGATTTGCATCGGAAGAAGCAGTACTTTCCGGAGTAGAAAGCAGAACCTCATCACCAGTTCGGATCCTTCGTGATGAAAAGTATGAAAGCAATATCAAAGGCATCTATCCATGCGGAGAAGGTGCTGGTTACGCAGGTGGCATTACCTCAGCTGCGATTGATGGAATTAAGGTATTTGAAGTGATAGCAGATGATTTCAAACCAAAATATGAATAAGAATTAATTTAACGGAGGACTATATGGAAGACAGGGAGTTATTAAAAGATAAAAAGCGAATTGTAGTAAAGATTGGATCCTCATCTTTAACACATTCAGAGACAGGAAGCTTAAATCTTGATAAAATGGAGCGTCTGATTCGTATTTTAACAGATTTAAGAAATCAGGGAAAAGACGTAATCTTAGTAACCTCCGGAGCTATCGCTGTTGGAAGGAAAGCATTAGGCCTCAAAGAGCGTCCGACAAAAAGATCCATTAAACAGGCATGTGCAGCGGTAGGTCAAGCTAGCCTTATGATGGTTTACCAGAAATTATTTGCAGAGTACAACCAGACTGCAGCTCAGATCCTTATGACAAAATATACCATGATAAATGATATCAGCAGAATCAATGCAAAGAACACTTTTGAAGAATTGTTTAAAATGGGTGTAATTCCGATAGTAAATGAGAATGATACAGTATCGACAGAGGAACTGGACTTGGATTTTGGGGATAATGATACGTTGTCTGCAATTGTAGCAGCTTTGGTTGGTAGCGATCTATTGATTCTACTATCCGATATAGACGGTCTCTATACCGACGATCCACATACGAATAAAGACGCAAAATTAATAACTTGTGTTCCTGAAATAAGTGACGAGCTTTATAATATGGCGAAAGCCTCAAACAATCATCTTGGTACCGGAGGAATGATCACAAAACTTTCCGCAGCAGAGATAGCAACTGCTTCCGGCGCCGATATGGTAATTACCAACGGAGAAAATGTCCGAAATATTTATCATATTATTGAGGGTAAAGAAGTAGGAACCTTATTTCAATCGCATAAAGAACATAATTTCAATATTATGAACTACATAAAATCAAAGCAATATCAAAAATAGATAGTAAACTATTAAACTGACAGATTGTAATAAATTAGAACAGATAGATTGTAACAGCTTAAACAGACAGATAATATTATGTTTAAACAAACACATAGTATTAGTTTTAACAAACGATAGTATTAGCTTTAAACAGACAGATAATGTTAGTTTTAGTCATACAAATAATGTTAGATTGAAACAAACATAATAATAGCAAAAAATAGTAGTCTAGATTAATCAATATAGCAATTTATCAAAAGTAGATCAGTAGTACCAGATAAAAAGCAATTTATTAATTTGAAATTAGAAAGGTAGTTATGATGGAAGATAAAAGAATAACGAGAATTAATGAATTATATCATAAATCCCAGAATTGTGAATTGACAGAAGAAGAGAAAACAGAGCAGGTCACACTTCGCAAGGAGTATATTGCCTCAATAAGAAAAGATTTAAGAGGAACGCTTGAGAAGGTATCCTTTGTGAATCCGGATGGTTCTGTTACCTCAGCCTCTGAACTTAAGAAGAAATGCTAATATGACAAAAAATCAAATCCGTATCAGAAATAAGCAACAGAGAAATAGTTTATCGATAGAAGAACAAACGGCTTTTAGCAGAGCAATCCAAGAACGGCTTTTTGCTCTGGATAGCTATCTTAACTGTAAAAGCCTATTTTCTTACGTATCATTTCAATCAGAAGTAGATACAACTCATCTGATTCATCAAGCCTTATCTGATTATAAAAAAGTTTATATCCCAAGAGTTGAGAAGAAGCACATGAACTTTTATCGAATCAACAATCTGGAAGATTTAATCAGAAGTGAATATGGAATTTTAGAACCTTCCATCAAAGAAGAGACAAGATATTCTAATGTGATTCTCAGAAAAGACCAACTGATATCTAATGTAAAGCTTGAAGAAAATGATATCATATATCATGACGCAGGATTTTCAGAAAATAACAGGGTGGAGAAAAGAACTAATAACCTGATGATTTTACCGGGGTTAGCTTTTGATATTCATGGAAATCGAGTTGGTTACGGTGCAGGATATTATGACAGTTATTTAGCAAAGCTAGATGAAAATCATTTTATTAAAATTGCATTAGCTTATGACTTCCAGGTGGAGAACGAAATTCCGTCAGATTTGAGTGACAGTAGGG
>JBASOB010000171.1:0-3304 GCA_049657865.1 Mobilitalea sp. | reverse complement strand
GAACAGCTTACAATATCAAGTGGCCCCCAGGCATAATATCCTCTTAAGTCTACGCCGTCCTTAATTGCTTCTTTCATCTGCTCCATGTGTGATTTGTAATACTCCGTTCGATATGGATCATGTACTTTTCCATCTTCTCCAAGTTTATCATAAAGTCCCACACCATTTTCCGTAATGTAAATCGGCTTCTGATAGCGATCATAGAATTCATTTAACAATGTTCTCAGTCCCAGCGGATCAATTGACCATCCCCATGGATTTGCCGGCAATTCCGGATTCCTAAACACGCTGTTATCCGCTTCAAAGCTCTCTTTACTGCAGAGTCTTGTATAATAATAGGAAAATGAGAAAAAGTCACAGGTATTCTTTAATACTTCTTCCTCCTCAGAGTTCAGTTCAATCTGCAGATTTAAATCCTCAAAATAACGAACTGCATATCCCGGAATATAACCTCTGAGCAGAACATCTCCGTAGAAATATTCCATTTGATTATGACGCATCGTTGCCAGTACATCCTCAGGTTTACAGGTAGCCGCATAGGAAGGTCCACCACAGAGCATCATACCGATCTGTACCTCCGGATATTTTTCATGCGAGTATTTAGTAATTTGAGCGCAGGAAACCATTTCGTTTACGACTGCCTGATACTTTGCTTCGGTAACATTATCCACCACGTCTTCTGCTACTCCAAGATGGTTGAAGCTTTCATGGAGGATCAAATTAATTTGGTTTACAATAATCCAGTATTTCACTTTCTCATGATACCTGTCGAGGATTACCTGTCCATATCTTGTGAAGAAATCAATCACTTCCTTGGAATACCATCCTTTATATTTCTGAGTTAGATATAATGGCATTTCATAATGTGACATTGTAATCATAGGCACCATGCCGTTTTTAATTATTTCATCAAATAATGAATCATAAAATTGAAGTCCTTCTTCATTTGGTTCTATTTCATCACCGTTCGGGAATATTCTAGCCCAGTTGATAGAGGTGCGATATGTCTTTAATCCAAGTCCATCTTTTCCCAATAATTTCAAATCATCTTGATAAGTGTGATAAAAATCAATTCCGTTTCGTTTTGGGAAAATTTTAGTCTTACTTTCCAGTGCTTCTGTGATATAGGTAGAGGTTATCTCATTGTTATATTTTTTCTCAATATCAATATCATCTCTGAATTCATTAATATCTGCAACACATAGGCCTTTTCCGTCTTCCAGATAGGCACCTTCCATTTGGTTTGCTGCAAATGCACCTCCCCACAAGAAATCTTTTGGAAATACTTTTGCTACTTCTTTCATTGCATATTACCTTTCTTCTGTTATATATTAGAAAGGGGCTAACTAAGCCCCCTTTCTGCTATAAATTATTTGTTTTCTAGTGCTTCGATCCGTTTATCGAAAGCTTCCATCACTTTAATCAGTTGTTTCGCAATATTGATTTCACTATAAATGGTCATCAGTGTGTCCTGTGCATGAGCAAACAATAAGGAATACTCAGCCTTTTCACCTCTTGTCTCACCCTGTATTGCATCTGTCTGCACTTTATGCGCATCTGTAATATTTCTATTTGCTTCTTTCATTAATTCTTTTGCTTTTTCTATATCAAATTCTGCTAGGGCATCTAGGGCTTTTTGAGTGCAAACTCTTGCATCCCCGGCACTCATGATAATCTTCATTGCATTTTCTATTATCTGTTCATCCATTTTTTATCTATCTCCATTTTACTATTTTACTTCTTTTGCTTCAATGACTTCCGCTTCTGTCTCTTGTTTATCATATGCTTTAAAGAATGGATACCAAATTAAAGATACTAATGCCACTGAAATAATCAGGAACAAAATTGCTTTAAAGGATCCTGTTGAAATCCAGGTAGCGATTGGATAAGGGCAGTACCATAATTCGAACTGAATCTTTGGCATTGGTGCAAATGCAATAACTTTTACAAAAAACCATGTTAAAAGCGGAACCACAAGACCGATAATCCACATTGGTAACATTAAAAGAGGGTTCCATGCAATACATCCAAATACGACAGGCTCATTGATATTAAAGATACCTGGTACTAAGCAGGCCTTTCCGAGTGCGCTTAGTCTTTTGGATTTTGCACGGATCAGCATAATTACAAGCGGTAATGTACAAGCTACACCACCTACCCACATGTAGGTACAGTAAACTAATCCTTCCGTGAAGATGTTCATTGAGGATACGGTTGCTACTCCTGCTGTAACCATTGCTAAGTTAGCTGTGATACTGGCAAGTTTAACCGGCTGTGCAACTGGTGTCAATACCCATCCGGAAATACCCATTGAGTAGATGAAACAGTCTAAGAAACATATAAATGTAAAACCGTACCAAGTATTTAAAAATCCTTGTAAAGGCATGAATATATTAACAATAATTTGATATAAGTTGATATTATTGAGTAATACTACGATCCATCCCAGACAGATTACCATTGCAATCGGCAACATCTGATCAAACCAAGTTCTTACGAAATCAGGAATAGCAGAATCTTGTTTGAAGAAGCTGAATTTAGCGAATAATGCAAATATAAGGGATGTAATCACACCGGTAATGATAGCTACAAACATACCGCCTGCACCAAGGGTGGAAGATCCAAAACCTATCGTTCCATCTGTTACAACTACCGGAGTTACGCAAATCAGGAAGAATATGATACCTGTTAATCCTGCTATCAGCCTCTGTTTACGTAATTTCTTTTTCTCGCAATAATTAAAGGGTACTAAGAAAGCAACAAAGAGTGACAATTTACCCATCGTCCAATCAAATGGGGTCCAGAAACTAGGTAACCATGAAATGTAGTTGTTTAAAATTGCTAAACAGCAGAATACGGAACCAAGTAAAATAAAAGGTAATGTCTGCATGATAGAATCTTTTAAAATAACAACCCAACTGTTATGACTAATTTTATTCATCTTTGGTGCAAGGCTTTTCTCCAGCCAACTAATTAACTTATTCATCTTATAATCCTCCGCTAATTTTTATTCATAAAGTGATAAAATGTGTTCTATTGCTTTTTTACCATCTAACCGGGAATAGTAATCCGGTTTCATCAAAGCAATTTTTACAGGATACTCATGAGTATATTCCTCCAAGTCCTCCATTACATACTCAAGATGCGGACCGACCATAATCAGATCAACATCTTCAATGTAATTACCAATTTCAGAATCGCTTCTTGCCTGTACTTCTATCTCAATCCCTTTTTCTTTCGCCGCCTTTCTAATATTTGCTGCCATGAATCCGCTAGAAGCACCTGAACCGCATACCAATAGAAC
>JBASOB010000170.1:0-7110 GCA_049657865.1 Mobilitalea sp. | reverse complement strand
GTTCCGCAAGGTGGGAATAATTCGGTTATGACCCCTTCTTTGCCACCTACTATGGCAATAGCTACAAAGTCTCTTTCTCCATCGCTGATTGCCTTAAAAATAGCAGTACGTTCTGCACAGTTGGTTGATCCATATGCAGCATTTTCAACATTGCAGCCACGATAAACCTTCTGCTTTGAAGTCAGGACGGCAGCTCCAACCTTATAATGGGAATAAGGTGCATATGCATTCTTCATTCCTTCTATTGCTTCAAGTATTAAATTCTTTACTACGGTTCTTCCAACCAGATCTTCAAGATTTAAGACTTCTCCCCTTTGCTGAGGAATCAGGCTATTCATCTGATTGTTATCTTTCTGTCTGTCATCCTGTTCATTTTGCATATTAACCACCATGCCTTTCTCTCTGCATGCAAACTATAGGCCATAGGGACAAAGTTGCGTGTGAAGATGCTTTTTCTTCACACGCAAACCTCCTTGATAAGCCTAAATAAATCTTTCACCGTCAAATCGCTTAATATCCTGATCCTTGCTGATTTTTGGCTAGTTTCACTATTCGGCTGGTTCCAAGTCTTGAGGCACCAAGTTCAATGAATCTCTCAGCATCATCGAAAGATGAGATTCCACCTGCTGCTTTAATCCGAATCCCTTTTCCTACATGTTTTGCAAATAAAGCCACATCTTCGAAAGTAGCTCCTGCTGTTGAAAATCCAGTAGATGTCTTGATGAAATCTGCTCCTGCTTCCGTCACTATTTCACACATTTTAATCTTCTCTTCGTCTGTCAATAAACAGGTCTCAATAATTACTTTGAGAATCAGATTTCCACAAGCAGCCTTCAGCTGTTTAATTTCATCCAGAATCAAATCATATTTCTTATCTTTCAGCATTCCAAGATTAATCACCATATCGATTTCATCCGCACCACCTGCGATTGCATCTTTTGCCTCAAATACTTTTACTGCTGTTGTATTATAGCCATTCGGAAATCCAATTACAGTACAAACTGCCATTCGATCTTCTACATATTCTTTCACCTGTTTTACATAAGACGGCGGAATACAAACAGAGGCTACTCCATAAGTAATTGCATCATCACAAATTAGTTTGATATCCTCCCAAGTTGCTGTCTGACCTAATAGTGTATGATCAACTTTCTCAAATATTAATTTTTTATCCATTTTTCTACCAATACCTTTCTTATTGCAAGTTTATGCAATTTCGAGTGCAATTTCCATCATATCTCTAAATGTTAATTGTCTGTCTTCTGCTGATAAAGATTCTCCTCTAAATACATGGTCAGAAATTGTACAGATGCAGAGCGCTTTCTTACCAGCTCTGGCTGCATTCATATAAAGAGCTGCTGCTTCCATCTCAACCGCAAGAACATTCATCTTACGCCATGATGCATTGGCATCTGCGTTATCATCATAGAAGGTGTCAGAGGAAAGAAGATTTCCAACTACTGTTCTTATATTCATTTTATCTGCAGCCTCTACTGCTTTGCGAAGCAGGCTGAAATCTGCGATTGGTGCAAAGGTTCCAGGAAGTTTATATTGTGCCGCGAAATTAGAATTCGTGGAAGCTCCCATACCAATCACGATATCGCGGAGTTTGATGTCATCTGTAATTCCACCGGCAGAACCGATTCGAATGATATTATCCACATCATAGAAATTGAAGAGTTCATAGGAATAAATTCCGATGGAAGGCATACCCATGCCGCCACCCATAACGGAAACTCTCTTACCTTTATAGGTACCTGTAAATCCAAGCATATTTCTTACTGTGTTAAAGCAAACTACATCTTCTAAATAATTATCCGCAATAAATTTTGCTCTGAGTGGATCGCCCGGCATTAATACCGTTTTTGCGATTTCACCATCTTTTGCTTCATTATGTGGAGTCGGAATATTCATTTTTATATCCTCCTTTAAATTCAGTTATTTGACCATCTGATCAATTGATTTTTTGTTACTGTTCTTAACTTTATGATGCAATTACAACATCAGTTTGCTAGATTATTTTAGCATATTTTGATAAAAAAGGCAATTATAGTTTCCATTGTATTTTCCAAGTTTACTGTATTATCATTACAATAATTTTAGTGAATCAAACTTCTGTTTATGTCAGTACTTCGCAGCTATAAATCAATGATATGTAGCGTTGCCCCATTCATTTGCAGATAAACACATAAATCATGATAAGACAGAATCACCGTAGCTGTATTATCGTTCGGATGTACACCAATAAATTCCCTGTCAACTAAGGTACTATCCATTACCACTTCAACTGAATGTTTAAGGTCATTTACAATTCCAAGAGGTGTAACGGATCCTTTTGTTAATTTCAAATGTTCCATAAGTCGCTCTTCCGATGAAAAACTAAGAGTACTTGCTCCGAGCTGTTTCCTAATTAATTTCAAATCCGCCTTTTTATCTTTATCTAGTACTACAAGAAAATGATGTTTCCCGCTTGCATCCCTTAAAAATAAATTTTTAGCTACACAGGGATTATCATGAAATTCTTCTAAGGAGTCTAACTCTTCAATTGTATAAACTGCCGGATGCTCAATGATTTCATACTTAATATCTAATCTGTCAAGTTCTTGATATACTTTTTGTTTCTGATCCATGCTAGTCTCCTCCTGCTATGATTTATCTTCCTGCTTGTTAGTTTTTTTTAATATGCTTGCTCTTTGGATTGCAGAGGAACCATATCGGTTTCGGATACAATCTATCGCTTGATCCAGCTTTTCCTTCTTTTCATCACAATCAATATTGAACAAATTCATCTGGCGTTCTGCCTCGTCCGACACTAATTTACTTGACTGAATACCAAGATTTCGAATTGGTGACCCATCCCATAATTCGTCAAACAAGGAACAAGCTGCTTTATGAATCTCGTCTGTATTGTGAGTCGGGCTTAACAATGTCATCTGGTGGGAGCTATGTCGGAATTCCGAATCCACAATACTTACTGACAGCACATTTGCCATCACATTATCTCTTCGAAGTCGATATGCAACCGTTTCTGATAGTGATAATAAGATCATTTTAGCAGTAGCTTCTTCTTCCACGTCAAAGGAAATCGTAGTAGAATTGCCATATCCTTTATTCTTGACTTCCTCCTGTGATATGACGGAAGCATCAATTCCATTCGCAAAATTGTGAATCACCTCTCCATGCTTTTTCAAATGTGCCTTTAATATTTCTACATCCGTGTTCGCTAGATCCCCAATCGTATGAATTCCCAAGGTATTCAGCTTTCTAACCGTTGCTTTACCCACAAAGAATAATTCATTCACTGGTAATATCCACATTTTTTCTCTAATCTCCTCCGGAAACAAGGTATGAATTCGATTCGGTTTTTGAAAATCAGATGCCATTTTCGCGAGAATTTTATTATTAGAAATGCCAATGTTAACCGTATATCCAAGCTCCCGGTGAATTCTTTCTTTAATTTTTTCTGCTGCTTCTACTGGTGTACCAAACAAGGTCGACATTCCGGTCATATCACAATAAGCTTCATCTATGGAAACCTGCTCAACACAGGGTGAAAAATCGTTTAGAATCTGTATAAAAGCCCTGGAGCTTTCCTGGTATAATTCATGGTTCGGTGAAACGAGTGTCAGATTCGGACATTTACGTAAGGCTTCTCCGATCGGTTCACCGGTTTGAACTCCAAACTTTTTTGCCAGCGGTGATTTTGCCAGGATAATTCCATGGCGTTTATTCTTATCCCCTGCTACTGCGGAGGGAATCTCACGTAAATCAACGTTATCCCCCTCCTTCAATCTGTGAACTGCCTCCCAGCTTAAAAATGCAGAATTAACATCCACATGGAATACTACCATGTCCATCTAAAATCACCTCCCCTTACCATCTCCAATACCTTTACACCATTATACATTAAAATTTGAGTGTCATGATAAGAATTTTTCATTTCCTGTAGTGGAAATATTCCTATCACAACACTCAATTTCTTATTTACATATTTACATATTTATTGTGACCTATCATTGTTTGTCATTATTATCCATCGGTGGCTGTGGCGGCTGATGCTTTGTCATCGGTTTCTGCCCGCTACCTATGGTATCTTTCTCATTCTTTTTTTTATAATATTTACGAACGATAAGAAGAATGATTATGATGAAAGCTGCCCATATCATGAGATAAGGAATATTAACTACAAACCAAACAAAGAAGTTTTTTAAACCTTCACTTATATTATACATAGTATCGCTGAAACCATTTTTAATTCGGCTTCCTACGGTCTTTTTCTCTTCCACGTCCGGAGTAATTCTCTCAACTTCTTGGACGCTCATGGTAATTGTGCTGTACTCCACCTGATTATCATAACTTCTCAGCTGTGATTCATAGTTCTGCAGTTCATAACGAATATCGCTTAAACGGCTTTCTAGTTCAATGATATTCTCTAAGGTATCTGTCTTTTCAAGTAGTGCAAATAAACGTTCCTGCTCTATTTCCAGAGATTTCTTACGGCTCTCTGTATCAATATAAGCTAATGTAACATTATCGGTAGATTCTTCTTTGTTGATTACGTTGGCGTTGGAATCTGTGTTCACGGTATTTACAAATTCGTCCACTTTATCTTTTGGAATTCTGGCAATAATAGATCCATTACGTTCTTCATTCGAGTAATAACGTTTACCCGAAATCTGTGAACTTTCAATGTATCCACCCAAACGGACTATCTCAGAATTTAATTTATTAATTAGAGTGTCAAATTCCTGTGTCTCGATATCCAGAAAACAGCGGTATATGATCTTATCCTGTGTCACTGCTAACGTTTCCCCAGTACTTGTTGCAGTAGCATCTGTAAAACCATATTCAGAACCAGAAGCACCATCTTCGCTAACTGCCATTTCAGGACTTTCTGTCTTGCTTTCTTCCGTTTGACTATCATCCATATCGTAAGAACTAGTGAACTGAGTACTCGCTGTATCACTGGTAGATGCGTTCTTACTGCCACATGCCGTGGCTGTGATAACGATTACTAAGATAACTGTTAATATTTGAAACCTTTTCCTTCTCTTCATAATATCCTCCTCTTTCTACTGATAAAGATTTCCCATAAGATTACGAATCAAAATTGTTTTCTTTCTTTTCTGATAATTAGACGTTACAGCTCCAGTAAAGGTTCCATTTTTTTCATGTTGTAAAAAATAGCCTTATTTGTCAAACCATTTAACAATAAACCTTTAAAAAATAGGGCTGAACCCTGTATGCCATAATATTAAGCTTAACACGTAATATTATTATTCATGGATCCAGCCTTATTTTATCACAGATTTCCTATATTTGCCATAACATATTATTTATCTACTGTCACATTGTTTAAGGGACCTCTTCCTGCTTTATTGCTACCCCATACCTGAACAATCTTCCCGGCTTTTAAAGCTGGTACTGTAATCGAGAATTTTCCCGAATTATTGATTGTTCCTTTATATTTTTTCGTTCCGATCTGTACATATATTCTTGTCATAGTCGATGCAACTTTAGGTGCTGCATCAACGAAAAGATGCTCATACGCTGCTGCTTTTTCCTCAGAGATTTCATAATCTAGTAGTTCCACTGTTCCAGTTATTTCGGTATCCCCTGCCTTTATTGCATTCACCATCGGCTGATCCGGAGCCGTCTTAACAACTTCAGAAGTTAACAGATCACTGGCACTTGTGGTATTCACTGCAGATACCGTAATCTTTGCTCCCGAATATCCTCTTGCAATCGCAAGAGTGTAGATATACTTTCCAGAAGATTTCTCATATACATATTCCGAAGTCTTATATTGATTCGATCCAATCGTTAAAGTAACAGTACAATCTTTTGTTGTTCTAACTTTTACTGATTTATCCGCATTCGTCACTTCATGAACGAGTATCGGCGTATCCGGTTTTCCGAGTCTTACTGCTGCTCTTCTCGCATATAAAATATTACCATCCATAAATCTTGTCATGACATAGACCTTCATTCCAGCAGTCAACTTATTGTCTAAGCTATATTCGAAAGCTCCATCCCCGTCTGTCTCAAGTACATATGTCGTACTTGCAAAACTATCTCCCGAACCTTTCGTTATTGCTACTAATACTGAACTGTCTGCCTCATAAGTTCCAGATATGATATTCGATTTATCGCTGAGATCATTAATTTCCAGAACAACCGAAGTATCTTTAACATAATCCTCTATATCTTTTACGATAACTTCTACCGGATAACTCATATGTGCACTGTTACTTGACTCATAGGACATCACCACAATAGAATCTCCAACATGAAGCTGTTCCTCAATTTCACAGGAGAAAACTCCATATTTGTTAGTTTCCAATGAATATGTCTTGTGATTTACTACTACCTTGATATCGAAGATTTCATTCTTCTTGGAGGGCACATACCCACGAATCGTATTTTCAATATTGCTTACTTCATATACAATCGGTGCATTCGGACCTGCATCGACCGTCGTTGCAGTAGCTACTCTGCTGTTTCTTGATAAATGATCCAGATTATATACGTTAATTTCGGAACCTGCTTCTCTCGGAGGCATCAGTATAAGGTAGAATCCCTCTTCATTCACCCCGACATATGTCTCAACAATCTCAAGAGCAGGATTATAGATCTCTGTATTCGCTTCATATAAGGCTTTTCCACCTTGATCCGAGACATAAACCGTCTCTCCTGATATCGCTATCACTGATGCATCATCATCATTGGCGTCACCTGTAATATATCCGGCATTATTAAGCACTGGATTGATACTTGGCTGGTTAGGTCCGGTACGCTTTACCAGAACACTAACATGTTCACTTTCAATTCCCTTCACTTTATCTTTGGCATAAACAATTATTTCCGAACCAGATGGTTGTGCCGGTAAAGCATAAGAATAAGTACCTGTTTTTGAAACCGTCGTTTGAAAAGTTCCAGTATATGCTTCAAATATAATAGTTGCATTTGGCTCAGCACGTCCTGATATTTTAGTTTTACGATTCGTATAAGTAACTATGGATGGAGTTCCAAGCAAGCTATCGCTGAAATTATCAACCACTAATTTGTATATGGATTTATTTCCATTCACATCTTCTGCATAAATAGAAT
>JBASOB010000169.1:0-2733 GCA_049657865.1 Mobilitalea sp. | reverse complement strand
AATGAAAACCAACGATGGAACGCCGGATGCGGTGAAAATCGCATGTCCGGTGTGGAATGGGGGAAAAGGTGGAGATAACTTCAAAACCTTACCTATCATTATAAGCAGAAGGTCTATTTCTTCAGGCGATTTTCTATTATATATGGTTAGAGGAAAAGCCATTAAAGAGAAATTTTGAAAATGTATTAAAGCTACTTGGGGAAGCAGAAGTAACCGAGCCAGGAAAGCCGTCCAGACTAGATGTGCGAATGAAATTCCTAGAGGAACAATCGCCACTTGGGACAAACCATCCAGCAGTGAAGCAGTATAACAAATGTATGAGGGGTGCTGGAGATACGGTTCGTTCCATTATCATCAGTGCGAACTCCAGACTTGCCTTCCTAGAGAATCGGCAGGTGTTAAGACTCTTATCAAAGGATGAGTTAAATCTTGCGGATATTGGTATCGGGGTGAATGGAGATGGAGAGACAAAGACAGCGATTTTCTGTGTGATTCCCGATTCCGATAAATCGTACAACTTTATTATAGGAATGCTTTATACACAGATCTTTCAGGAGCTTTATTATCAGGCAGACTTTAACTGTGGTGGTAGACTTCCTATTCATGTAACTTTTATGCTAGATGAGTTTGCGAATGTGGCACTACCGGATGACTATTGTTCCTTGCTTTCTACGATGCGAAGTAGGGAGATCTCATCCATTATCATCATCCAGAACTTTGCCCAGCTAAAGGCGCTGTTTAAGGATACCTGGGAGACAATTCCAGGTAACTGTGACACCTTTATTTATCTTGGTGGAAATGAACAATCGACCCATAAGTACGTGTCTGAACTTCTTGGCAAAGGCACGATTGATAAGAAATCCAGCGGTGAAACAAAGGGGCGTCAAGGGAGTTCTTCAAGAAATTATGATGTGTTAGGCAGAGAACTATTTACTCCGGATGAAGTGAGAAAGCTGGATAATAAGAAATGTCTTGTTTTTATCCGTGGCTTTGATCCTATTATGGATAACAAGTATATTCCATTTGGCCATCCCATGTTTGAACAAACAGCAGATGGAAAGGGAGAACCTTATATTCATGTGATTAATGGAAAAACAAATCAGATTGGACCAACTTTTGAAATTCTATCAGAAAAGGCTGTGAAGCATTTTGAAAAGCTCAAAGAGAAAGGGGAGAATGTCTATATTGACCGACTCACCTATGACGAGTTCATGCTACTTGGTGATAGAGAGCTTGAACGAAGATTTACAAAGCTGGAGGAGAAGGAACAAAAGGATAGATTAAACCGTGAGCTGGGAAATGAACTTGAGTTTATGGAGGAAGCTGTGAAATCAGATAATAATTCAGCAAATGGTTCGGGTGGTAAGTCCTTAGGTAACAGAAAACCAGTTCCAAGAGAAAAGCCTGTGTGGGAAGATACGATTTCAAATCGTATCCTTCATTGGAATTATTCCATAGAGCAGAAGGAAGAAGTCAGGAGAGCTATTACTGCCGGAATATCAAAGACAAAGATTATGGAATATTTTTATCCAGATGTTTCGGTAGAGCAGATGAGAACATTTCGAGAAACGCAGGTAGCAATGCACTAGAGTATAAAAAGGTGGTAATGCAAGATGCTTCGGGGAAAGCCCGACTAACATTATGTTCCAGGAGTAATCCTGTAGACATAGATTTAACAAAATAACGCAGAGTACAAGCCAGTGATCAAAGGAAAGCTTTGGTGCTGGCTTATTTTCTGTCACTAATTTCGAAGGGAAATTTGAAGGTTATGAGAAAAGAATTGATTACAGTAACAAATTTCAAGGAAACGATGGAGGAGAAGAAAATGAAGAAATTTTTTGGTAGAGGAATAAAGAAACTGATCCCAACTATATCTGGAATCATGATGGGGGTGATGTTAACGAGTACAACCTGTTTTGCAGCAGGAGCTGGCACTTCGACGGTGACCCAGCCTCTTGACAATTTGAAGACCTTAGTAATTGCAGTAATTGGTGCAGTGGGTGTCATAATCCTTGCAAAGAATGTCATGGAATTTGCGCAAGCTTATCAGCAACAGGACTCCTCCACAATGAACTCTGCACTAAAGGGAATTGTAGCAGGGGTTATGATGGCAGGGATTTCAGCTGTATTATCATTCTTAGGCTTCTAAGAGTCGTGAGACTATGCAATCTGGGGTGGTAACACCCCGAATATCTAAGGAAAGGGGGTAACAACAAATATGGACATTTTTAAACTTGGAGATAAGATACTTGGCCTACTTGAAATGGTATTTGGATTCTGGAATAACCAGATATCCTTGGTCTTTTCAATGTTAGGGCAGTCTCCGGTAAACTTTAAGAATGGTGGACCATGGGGAGTCATTGAGGGAATCGAACCAATCTTTGTAGCGGTTGGATCATCTTTAGTGGTATTGTTTTTCGTCATAGGCTTCTGCTCGGAGAGTGTGGATGTGCGGGAGGAGATGCGGTTTGAAGTGATACTGCGAATGTTAATTCGCCTTGGACTTGCGGAGTGGTTCGTTGTAAATAACGTTACTATTATGAAAGCATTTTTTACATCCATTGGAAATCTGGTCAACCTCATATCGGCAGGCAATACAACCACGCTTACCATTGATAGTACGCAGGCAGATATTATTAAGGACTTAGGCTTTGGAGAAAGTCTTGTCATGCTGATTCTGACTGCCCTTTTGTCGATTATTATCATTATCTGTGGCTTCTTTATTATCTATAC
>JBASOB010000168.1:0-2749 GCA_049657865.1 Mobilitalea sp. | reverse complement strand
TAACAGTACCACCCACTAAGTTGATCACAGTTATGATTAGACCAGCAATTGCATCTCCTTTTACATACTTCGTAGCACCATCCATGGAACCAAAGAAGGAAGATTCATCCTGTAGTTTTTCACGTCTTATTTTTGCTTCCATATCCGTAATGGATCCGGCATTTAAATCTGCATCAACCGCCATCTGTTTTCCTGGCATTGCATCCAAGGTGAATCTGGCCGTAACTTCAGCAACACGCTCAGAACCTTTATTGATAACCATGAACTGAACTAAGATCAAAATAACAAATACAATAAGACCAATAACCAGATTACCTCCGCCAACGAAATTACCAAAGGTTAAAATAACATTACCTGGATCACCTGTAGATAATATTAGTCTTGTCGATGAAATATTAAGAGCAATTCGGAAAATTGTAGTTAACAGTAATATAGTCGGAAATGCCGACATATTAAGCACTTCACTTGTTAACATTGCATTTAACAAAATAATCAAGGCTAGCGAAATATTGAATGCAAGTAATACGTCAAGTAATATAGCAGGTATTGGAACTATCATTAGTACAATTGCTACAAGTAAAAACAATCCCACTATAACATTATTTCTCTTCATAAAAGCCTCCTTACTTTGGAGGCTTTCGCCTCACTTACTTTGGAGGCTTTCGCCTCACTGACTTATGGAGACTTTCGCCTCATAGCCTTTATTTATACACAGAAATATATCTTCTGCTCTTATTCTCAAAATTATTTATTCTTCAGCCCGTATACATAAGCTAATACTTCCGCTGTCATTTGATATAGCTCAGGCGGAATCTCCTGATCCAGATCGACATTATAATAAAGCATTCTGGCTAGCGGTTTATTTTCTACAATGACAATATTATTTTCTTTTGCAATTTCTTTTATCTTCAGTGCAATATAATCTGCACCTTTTGCTATTAAGATCGGTGCTTCCGATTTCGATTTATCGTATTTAATTGCAGCTGCTAGATGCGTTGGATTCGTAATTACAACATCAGCTTTCGGTAATGCCTGCATCATTCGGCGCTGAGAAACCTCTCTCATTTTCTGCTTAATTCTACCCTTTACTTGAGGATCACCTTCCGAGTTTTTGTATTCATCCTTAACCTCTTGCTTGGTCATCTTCATATCTTTTTTAAATTTGAGTTTCTGATAGATAAAATCAGCAAACCCTATTACTATGAATATCATGCTGATCTGTATTCCCAAATCAATCACCATATTGCCAATAAGAATAATTGCCTGTTCCAGTTTCATATCATATAAAACCAGCAGTGTCTTCCAGTCATCACTTAAAGTGTCATAGGCAACGTAACAAATTACAATTATTTTAATTACTTCTATCACTAATTCAAATAATTTATCTTTTGAAAATATTTTCTTAAACCCACTGATTGGATTTATTTTACTAAATTTTGGTTTCATTGCTTTCGTTGATATCTTCCACTTTACTTGAATTAAAACAACAAGAAATGATACCGTAACGACTGTAACAAATACAGGCAGACAAGTGATCAAGATATTAATAATCTGATTTGTCATTATATTGGAAGCAACTACAGAATTGAAATCTTCTCTTGATAATTTATCTATATTATTAAATGCGCCATAGTAGGTATCAATAAATCGTGTTCCGATAAACCCTGAAAACAATTTCAGAATAATAAATAAAGTCGCAAGTGAGGAAGCTGTAATCAACTCCGTACTTTTTGCAACCTGACCTTCATTCCTCGCATCACCAAGCTTTTTTGTTGTAGCATCTTCCGACTTATCCCCGCCTTCATCAGCAAAAAATTGAAGCTTATAAGGAATAAGATAGATAGGATAACTACTTATATCATCCTTTAACATAGTATGACTCCCTGTCCATTAATGCAAAAGTTCGATAGAAGCCTTCAGCATTTCAACCATTTTATTAAAAATAAAATCTGCAACCGCGGGGACTAAATCCATGATCAATGCCAACACCATTAATCCTACAAATATTTTTAACTGCATACCGACTACAAACATATTCATCTGTGGTGCAATCTTTGCCAAAATTGCTAATATTGTATTCACTATTAAAATAGCCGCAAATACCGGTAATACAATTCGAAATCCGATGATAAAATAGTCGGTCATAAAATCTATCATCAGTTTATACATATTGGGATTAATTTTAACCTCTCCGATATGAATTATTTGAAAGGAATCAATAATTGCTCTTAGAAAATAATGATGCAAATTCGTAATCATCATGATTAAAGTCACTAAATATCCATATATGTTGGCAGTAATCGTAGTCTGAATATTCGTCGTTGGGTCTAGTTCATTTACCATGGAAAAACCTACTTCCATATCAATCATCTGTCCAGAAAAAGCGAGGATAAAAAATGCGATATTCGTAAAAAACCCCATAATTACTCCGGCAAGCGCCTCAATAATAACGACTAATGCATACCCAATTAAACCATTATATTCCGGTCCGTTATAAGTAACGGTATAGAATACAATCACGGCTACAAAAACAGACAATCCGATTTTCACACGCTGCGGTACATTTTTTAGCGAAAAAAAAGGAGCCGTGAACATAAATCCGGTAATCCTCACAAGTATTAAGAAAAACACTTCAAAATTCTCTATGGAAACTGTCATATTACTTTAATGTAATAACTGAAGTTCGAAAACAATTCAATCATAAAGTCCTTAAGTATTGTTAAGATCCAATTACCTGCCAGTATTAAGA
>JBASOB010000167.1:0-4242 GCA_049657865.1 Mobilitalea sp. | reverse complement strand
TCAGAAGTTAAAATCTACATCAAACCGCTGTCGGATGGCAGCTTTGGAATTGGATTCTTCAATATGAGTGATGCAGCAGGCGAAGGTTCTCTTCAGTTCTGGGATATGGGTCTTTCCTCTGCAAATGGTCTTGGATTTAAGTTCCGGGATCTCTGGGAGCATGAAGACCTCGGTGTATTTACCGAACATTATACCTGCAAGTTAGAACCGCATACCTGCAAGGTTTTCAGAGCGGTATTGGTACAAAATTAATGAATAAAGCAAGTCATTGTATGAAATGTGATAAGAAGCTCGAGAGAGATGAGATTGCAATCTACTTAAGGCTGGTTAACAGGGGTGCAAAGGAATATCTTTGCATTCCTTGTCTTGCTGATTATTTTAAATGTACCGAAGAGGATATCAGGGCGCGGATTGTGAGCTTGAAAGCTATGGGATGCACCTTGTTCGGGTGAGCAATAATAAAGAAGTTAGCTGCATGAAGACTTGTAATAAACTTATAGTATTAAAAAATGCTGTCCGATTTTGGGACAGCATTTTTAATATAGGTTGTACATTAACAGTAATCTTATCTGTTATCTTATTCTTCGTGGTGTTGCTTATGATCGTATAATTTAAGCGCTTCTACTACTACTTTCACGATTAGATGATGCATTTCTTTCATTGCTCCGGTAGCACTGCTGGTGGGACCTGTTTTCTTCTTTAAATCATTTTCTAAGCTACTCCATTGATCACTACTAAGTTTACCCATGTAATTCACCCTCTTCACTATAGATTACTATAATTATACGCTTAATGGGGAATTATAACAATGATAGTTTTAGCACCTTGAAGGAAAGTGAAAATGGAGAAAATAACTTAGTTGCCTTCCACAACTTCATAAGGCCAGTCTGTAATTCCACCAAAATCGTAGATAGCAGTATAGCCAAGTTTATTTAAAATTTCTGATGCAAGAGCACTGCGTCTGCCGCTTCGACAGTATACCAGAATAGTCGCTGACTTATCGGGAAGCATTTCTTCTGCTTTGCTTTCAACCTCGGTATCTGGAATCAGAATAGAACCTTCGATATGAGATTCGTTATATTCTTCTTCTGTCCGAACATCCAAAATAATAAGATCATTGGAAGCTTCCATCATTTTCTTAGCTTCTTCTGCACTGATTGTATCCCAGATAGCTTCAGTTTCTGAATCAGTTTCAGATGCATCAGAGGAACAGCCAAGAAAAGAAGCGGAGATAATTGAAAATAAAGTAATGATTAAAATAAGTTTTTTCATAATGATTACCTATATAAAGTAAGTGCAACTGAATAATTTTATTACTGCATAAAGAGATATTCTTTTAGTTGTTTCATCTCGTGCAGATTGCAGATACAATATATGTTTCCTTTCATAAAGTGATTATCGTTATTATCGATTAAAATTTGCCACATTTAAGCGTGACTGATATCATATACATTATTATAACTCAGTATTAAAATTTGTATGTAACATTATCACGATGTATTTGTTGATGGATGAAATAATTTCAATGTTTCATGGAAAGGGTATTAGTGTGCAGGCGATGTGCAGGCAGAGAGAACGGCATGGTTATTAATATGCTATTAATAACCATATAGGATAAATAAGTAGAAAAGTAAATTGAAAAGTAAATTTAAAAAGCATGGACTGATGTAAATTAGTTGCTATTATCTATCATTTATGGTAGCATAAATATAAATTTTTCTGCATAAAACATAGAATTTAATAAGTACGAATAAATTGTATATGATACAGGAGGGGACAGGAAGTATGGCAAATAACATGGAAAGTTTAATATTAAAGATTGACGGAATAGTATGGGGAATCCCTCTAATTGGGCTGGTTATGGCAGTTGGAATCTATTTAACAATTCGATTAAAACTGCTGCAGGTAATACGATTACCAAGAGCTTTGAAGTTTATGGTGAAGAACGAAGAGGGAGGAACCGGTGAAGTATCAAGTTTTGGAGCACTTTGCACGGCACTTTCTGCAACGATTGGTACCGGAAATATCGTCGGAGTTGCTACTGCAATTGTAGCAGGTGGTCCGGGAGCCTTGTTTTGGATGTGGCTGGCAGCATTTTTTGGTATGGCAACCAAATATGCAGAAGGCTTGCTCGCAATCAAGTATCGTAAAATTGATGATAAAGGACATGTCCTTGGAGGACCCTTCTATTACATAGAAAATGGAATGGGATCCAAGTTCAAATGGCTGGCAAAAATGTTTGCTTTTTTTGGCGCTTGTGCAGGACTCATGGGCATTGGTACCTTCACTCAGGTAAATGGTATTTCCTCTTCTGTTGAAAACTATTTTACGAATACTGCAACTTATGCAATTTTTGGGCCGGAATATTCATTAGCAGTAATTATAACAGGTATCGTAGTTACGTTCTGTGCTGCACTTGTATTAATCGGAGGTATTCAAAGAATTTCAAACTTTGCGCAGGTTGTTGTTCCCTTTATGGCAGTTACCTATGTTGCAATCTGCCTTATATTGGTATTTAATAATCTTGATAAAATTCCTGGCGCATTAGTTGAAATATTTGAGGGAGCTTTTGGTATTCGTGCTATTGCAGGCGGTGCGATTGGAACTATAATGGTGGCAATGCAAAAAGGAATTGCGAGAGGAATTTTCTCAAATGAATCAGGACTTGGTAGCGCACCTATCGCAGCAGCTGCTGCACAGACGAAGGAACCCGTTCGTCAGGGGCTCGTATCCATGACGGGAACATTTATTGATACGATTATTATTTGCACAATGACAGGTTTATCGATTGTAATTACAGGAACTTGGAATATTGGATTAGAAGGTGTTCAGGTGACCAATGCTGCCTTCCAGCAAGGTCTTCCTTTTGATCCTAAAGTTGCATCTTTTCTTTTAATGATATGCTTAACATTTTTTGCATTTACCACAATTATTGGTTGGAACTATTACGGTGAACGTTGTCTGGAATATCTGACCGGAGGTAATAAGAAACCATTGAAAGCATACCGTTGGCTATATATCTTTGCTGTATTTATCGGACCCTATATGACGATATCCGCAGTGTGGAATATCGCGGATATTTTCAATGGCTTAATGGCCTTTCCGAATTTGATCGCATTAATTGCTTTAAGTGGAGTAGTCATCAAGGAATCACAGGATTATTTTGAAAGAACGAGCAAGAAGACAATAAAGGCTGCAATGAAAGCAGAAGCTGAAAACAGTTAGAAAAAATAAAAACATACGCAAAATATTATTCTGTGATATGCCTCCCTACAGTTGAAATAACTCCATTTTGTTGAATTGTATTACATAATTCACAATAAGGATTCATTTGATGACAAGGAGAGTCATATCACTTTTTTAATATTTATAACTGAAAATATGATTAATTTATTGAAATCTATGCTGAAGCATCCGGCAGTAATAATATTCGGGTTTTAGCGGTCTCATCATAGTCAAGATGTAATAAATTGTGCAGGGTTTTCATTCCAACCTCTGCTTTTTGCCGATTACTAACTGTAATTCGTCTGGTATCAGGGAGTAACAGGTCGGTTGCATTGTTAGAGGAGATTACTATGATATCGCGATTATCCAGATACCGCTCGACCTGAACGCCAAGGAGATCACCGATGATAATACCCTTTCGAGATATTTTCTGCTCTAAGAATTCTTTCAGATTTGCATTATTCCGATAAAGGAAGATATCCTCTTTTGCAAAATTATCTGTAATCTGTTCTTTTATACATTCGTTTATTGTCTGATCCATCACGAGAAAAGGATGCGGGTCTCCTAAAGCAGCTTCTGCGGTCTGAAGGAGGGACTTATAATCGGGTAATATCTTATAAAATAATCCCTCTTCAAAATCACAATCCATGAAAATTAGTGGTACATAGTAGTGCGTCGTAATCCTTTTCAAAGACTTTTCATTAACATCGATAATAAAGGCTGCTTCAAGAGAGTGCTTATATTTTATTTGGATATCTTCTAATTCATATGCAATAGACAGAAGAGTGTCATAACCGGCAGCATAAATCTGCTTTTGCAGTTCGCTTGCAAGATCTAAGGACTGATATTTCATATAAGAGGAAGCAGATCTGCTTAAGTTGACTACAACTCCGATGAGGTTACTTTGATTCTTTGCACGGACTTTTGTTGTGTTATTTGGAACATATCCCATTCTTTTGGCAGTCTCGATGACTTTCATCCTGGTATCATGACTGATTTTTTCTTTCTCTGAGTGAT
>JBASOB010000166.1:0-5173 GCA_049657865.1 Mobilitalea sp. | reverse complement strand
AACTGATATTTTTCGTTTAAAGCTGGTTTATAATACAGATTTATAAGGATTATATATAGTAATTTTTATTTATTTTCCATCCCTGTATAGGACTAACCTGTAATGTTATAAATAATAAATTATCAATAAAACAGCTGAGTCTATGTAGAAATATTAAAATAGGCTCAGCTGTTCGTAATCATATCCACTTTTATAGGCAGAAGTAATATCTTTCATCTTATATAGGATTCCAAGTTTATCACATTCCTGTGCAAATAACTGATACAATTCCTTTGCTCTTGGACTGTGGCACTCATAGGACGCACCATATAATTTCTGATAGGTCTGTACAAGATCCTGCCCTGGGAATAATTCCTTCGATTTTTGGTAGAAATATTCTCGCTGGCCGCTACGAAGAGTCAGGCCGAAGAGAGGATAGATGAATTTAGCACCATTTTCATGAGCAGCATGAACAATATTCCGCATATTTTCAACGGTATCTGTAATAAAGGGCAACACTGGCATAAATAAAATTCCGGTGAAGATACCGGCACTTGATAACTGACGGATCGCATCGAAACGTTTTGAGGAGGCACAGACATTTGGCTCAATCTTTTTAGCAAGTTCATCTTCAAAGGCAGTAACCGTTATTTTACAGATCACAGGTGAATGCAACTTGATTCTCTTCAGAATATCAATATCTCTGGTTATTAAATCACTTTTTGTCGCAATTGCAATTCCAAAATGAGCAGCGTCAATATATTCCAAAGATTGCCTCGTTAACTGATATTTTGTCTCGAAGGGATTATAAGGATCACTCATGGAACCGGTGCCGATGACACCGGTTCTTGCTTTCTTGCTAAGTTCTGAGCGGATGATCTCTACTGCATTTTCTTTCGCACGGACAGTATCAAAGTCCTGAATCTGATAGCAGTCACTTCGACTGTCACAGTAGATGCAGCCATGACAGCAGCCCTTATAGATATTCATATTATAATTAATTCCAAACCATGAATCATCGTATTTACGTATGAGGATGGTTTTTGCTGGGATGGTATTCATGGGATAGTCCTTTCACAATTGATGATGGCATCAATTGACTAATAATAAAGTTGATATAAAAATATGTAAAATAATGAAAATCATAGAAAGATAATTATTAATGAGTTATTACTATTAAAAGGTATCGGAGCAGATATATTTATGATTAGTTTTAAAGAACCGGGTGTCGGAGAATTGTCTGCATCTTAAGCGGATCTGATTTCCTGGGATCGGACATGTATATTTCATGGTGATGACGGATTCTTCCGCTTGTCATTGCGGTTCCTATTGCATTCGTTAGTTTGTTGTTGGTAATATAACTGTCGATTTTTGCAATTGTCGTATCTTCCAGATCATAGGTTCCGATATGCATACATTGCACACATTGTCCTTCCTCGAATGTTTCAAGTCTTGCTTTAGAAACATCAAGGTCTGGTTTTTTCTTTGCAACTTCAATTTTGGCCTGATCAAAAATAGCTTCTGTAACAAATTCGGGCTGACGAATCATGGAGGTCCAGCAGAATTTATCTTTCTGCGCGAAATTCCTGTCATTTTGATCCTCCAGCCACCAAAGTCCTTCAAGTGGTGGAACCACATAATCATAGGAGTCTACTGCCTCAAGGCCTTTTCGGCTCATTTTAATATGATAGGAGAGCGCATATAGAAGTTCAACAGCTTTCTCGTATTCGCCTCCAATTACATTGGGATTTCCACGACCATCGACCATAATAAAATTCATTGCAGGTACCTTAATGATAGAAGGCTCTGCTTTCGGAGCGTAAAGCTCCTTGTTTAATTTCTTGAAATCTACCTTATTCATATTGTTTTCTCCATTCTACTACAATATAGTTATGGTTATAGTACCTAATATACCAGTTAGGCCTTTATCCATATTGTTGCTGTTGATTTTTGTGAATTTGGGCATCGACACAAACTCGCACTGCTTTACTTATTGTAATAAGGTAATAATTGCACTTTGCTGACTTCTTATCGATAGCAGCGATTTCCTGTGGTTCAAGTAACATAAAATTAAGATCACTACAATCTGATATCAAGTTAGTATTAGGATAACATAGGTAATGTGACACCTGTTTGTCATATTATATATTTTTTGAGAGCATTTTGATACGTTTCAATCACAGCCTTACGTAGAGATTCCGGTTCTAATACTTCGACATTATCTCCGAAGGACATGAGATATCCTGGAAACCATCCACCGTCCATTATCTTTGAGCGAATGATAAAGCTTCCATCCTCTTGTTTTTCAATCTCTTCCTTCTGAAACTCATCGTACACACGATATGCAAGGTCAGCATCAACTTTTAAAGTATAGGATGTCATGTTTTGTATCGGTGGAGCAGAAGAAGTATCTTTTTCGCTAGTTGTAAGAACCGGATGGCTTGTACAAGCTTTATCTGTAATCAACAAATTTTGAATTCTCGATATTTTATAATAACGAAGTGTATCTTTTTCTTTATGATATCCGTATAAATACCAGGACATTCCTCGAAAGATTAATTTCTGCGGTTCGATGATGCGATATGACTGTTGACCATAGGAGTTGTAATAATGAAACTCTATGATATGACGATTTAAGATTGCATTTTTTAGCTCATTAAACTTGGTCTTGTCCTCTGAACTACTGCTCCAATTAGTAAAATCGACTTCAATCCAATCCATATTTTTGCTTCCAAATAGGGAGTTTAATTTTGAAAGAACTTGGTCGGTTTCAATAAAGCTGGTTGCTTTAAAACCATGCAAGGCTGATAGAATATCGTTTTGCTCCTGACCCGAAAGTACAGATTTGTTTAATACGAAATTCTCCATCAGGCAAATACCGCCGCCTTTCCCCTTGGTAGTATAAATAGGAATGCCTGATTGACACAGAATATCAATATCGCGATAAATTGTTCTCTGCGATACTTCAAAATGCTCGGATAATTCCCTTGCCGTGGTTGTTTTCTTATTCATAAGGAGATATACTATTTCAAATAATCGGTTTATTTGCATGAGGCCTCCATAAAATGTGAGATAAGTTAAGAGCATAATAAATTATCATGATGCTGCTCTGTGGCATCGCAAATATCTTATCTATCTGGATTATATTTTATCAAATATAATATGACAATACAACGTCATATTATGAATGTTGAAATATGAATTGATATAATTTGGAATTTTTGGCATACTATACGAAGAAACATCATTTTTGAGACAAATACTTTAAGCCTTTGTAATTATTGATTCAAGATTATATTAACAAAGATATCATTAGCGAAGATGTAGAAACATATCAGTGAAATAAGATAACATTGTAAAGTTTACTGATTTACGATTGGTGATATATAGAGCATCAAGCTAATGTATCAAGTAGGAGAATGTAACCCTATCATCTGCTTACTGCGACAGGAACGGAGAAAAAGATGGAAATAAAGAAAAAAATAAAGAAAATAAATATTCTTTTCTTGCTGAAAACTGGTATTGCAACTGCTGTTGCAATTCTTCTTGCAGAAGGTCTCGGCCTTTTATTCAGCCCGTCAGCAGGAATTATTACACTTCTCACAATTCAGAACACAAAGAAGGAAACGATTACGATTGCTTTAAAAAGAATCGCAGCTTTTGTAGTTGCGGTAATATCTGCTTACCTTATATTCTATACGATTGGTTATACCGCGATTGCTTTTGGGGGTTTTGCATTATTATTTGTAGCACTCTGTACATTGCTTGGATTAAAAGATGGAATTGCGATGAACGCTGTTCTAACTACGCATTTCCTGATTGAAAAGAGAATGGATTTTCCGTTGATCCTTAATGAAATTGTTTTGCTAATCATCGGAATGGGAATCGGAATTATGATCAATCTGATTATGCCGAGAGGACTAGATAAAATAAGAGAAGAACAGAATAGGTTGGAAAAGGAAATGAAATCTGCTTTATTAGGATTGGCTAATATGCTGAGAAATAAAGAATCCTGCTTAATCCAAAGCAATCGACCTAAAGAATTAGCTCATGATAAGGAATTAGTAATAAATAAGGAACCTGAAATTAAGAATGAAATTGAAAACAATAATGGAATTACATTTAATCATGATCTTAAAAATAAAAATGAACTTGAAAACAAGAATGAATTATATGATACAAAAACTATGATACCTAATCAAGCAAGTATAGCCTACGAATACGATTTTAATAAACTGGATCATATAATAGAAGAATTACTGAAAAAAGCCTACGATGATGCCGGTAACACTCTGCTTTCCAATACGAAATATCTCATTTCCTATCTTGATATGCGAAAGCTTCAAATAGGTGTACTGAAAGACATCAGCACTAATATAGAAACAATTCCGGTAATACTGAAACAGACATTTCCATTAACAGACTTTCTAGAAAACATATCGGAATCTTTCCATGAGATGAATAATGTAGAAGGACTTTTACTTCAACTTAGAGAAGTCCAGGAACATTACAGAAAAGAAGAACTTCCAAAAACACGGGAGGAATTTGAATACCGGGCTACTTTATTTCAGATACTGAAGGAACTTGAATACTTTTTACTGATCAAGAGAAATTTTGTCCTGCAGTTAGAGCCGGAGGACAGAAATACTTACTGGAGAAAAGAAAGGTAATATCCGCATCATAGAGAAATAAGCTTTTTGGATATGATTTTTTGATATAAAAATATGCTTTTTTGATAGAAAAAGTGTTTGACAACAACTTTAAATAATGATATCGTATGATATGTTTAGGTGGTGTGAATATGACAAAGGGTCAGTTAGAAGCGAAAATCAGTGAAATAGTCAGTAAGTTTGAAATTGAATATATGGGAAGAGGTCCCAAGACAATTAAGACGTATATTCTAAATGACATGATAGTCGTTAGATTGACAGGATTTTTAAGCCCTTCTGAGCAGAAATTAACGGATAATCCACAAGGAATAGAATTATTTAAGAAAGTTCGTACTTCGTTATTTGAAGGTGGCAGAGGATATTTGGAAGCTTTAATAATGGATGTTATTGATGTAGCCATAATCAGCACCCACTCTGATATTAGTACTAAAACTGGTGAAAAGATAATTGTAATCACGGTGGATAAGAATCTAGAAGAGTTATGCAAAATGAAATAAATTACGGAAGACAACGCAAAATAGAAG
>JBASOB010000165.1:0-5234 GCA_049657865.1 Mobilitalea sp. | reverse complement strand
ACTTCTAGGAGGCTTATTTCAAAAACAAGAATCACTTTATTTCGTTTCTGTATCGTTTTTGTCGTATTCCTCGCTATAGTGGGCTCCTTTGCCGGCTTTGGTTTTCTAAAAGGATTAATTGACAGCGCACCGGATATCAATGGAATTGATGTAATTCCTACCGGCTTCACTTCTACGGTATATGATACCGATAATAATGTAATTGAGACTTTAGTCGGTGCCCAGTCAAACCGTGTCTATGTTTCTCTGGATGAATTACCTGATTATATCAAGTATTGCTTCGTCAGTATCGAGGATGAACGATTCTATGAACATGACGGTATCGATGTAAAAGGTATTTTCAGAGCTGCCGGGATTTTTCTATCGACCGGTGACATGAAACAAGGAGCCAGCACGATTACGCAGCAATTACTTAAGAATCAAGTATTTGAAGGTGGCCGTGAAGCAACTGAGATTGATAAAATAGAGCGAAAGATTCAAGAACAATTTCTTGCAATTCAGCTTGAGAATAAATTAGATAAAGATACCATACTTGAATACTATATCAATACGATTAATCTCGGTTCCGGTACTTACGGAATACAAACTGCTTCTCAGGAATACTTTGGCAAAGATGCAAAAGACCTGACTTTATCAGAGGCCGCAACGATTGCTGCGATCGCACAGTTGCCGGTATATTTAAATCCGATTACCCATCCGGAGAAGAACGAAGTCCGTAGAGCCGAAGTTCTAAGTGAGATGCTAGATCAGGGTCACTGCTCACAAGATGAATATGATGTTGCTGTAGCTGATGATGTATATTCCCGAATACAATCCGTAAATAAAGAACAATCCGGTACCACCTATTATAGTTATTTTGTTGATGAATTAATCGAACAGCTGATGGAGGATTTACAAACCCAGCTCGGCTATACGCAGGCACAGGCTTCTAATCTCATCTATACCGGCGGACTTCAGATATATACCACGCAGGAGTCTGATATTCAGAAGATCTGTGACGATGTTTATTCCGATGAAGCGAATTTCCCTGAACTTGGATCCTCTGCCTACTGGGAATTAACCTATGCTTTATCGATTCAAAAAGATGATGCTGAGGGAACAACAATACATTATCATGGTGACGATTTACTAGAGTATTATAAGGATTATAAAGATCCTGACGGACTCTATGTTGATGATAACGGAAGCAAATTTTCATTACTTTTTACAGATAAAGATGATATGCAAGCTAAGGTCGATGCTTTTCGTGAAGCCACACTAGAAAAAGGCGATACGATTCTTGGAGAAAAGGTTACTATGACAATTCAGCCTCAGTCCTCTTTTGTAGTAATGGACCAGGATACCGGGCAAGTATCTGCCATTATTGGTGGCCGTGGTGAGAAATCCGGTAACAGAACCTTAAATCGTGCAACTAACACAGTACGTCAACCTGGATCTACTTTTAAAATAGTATCCACTTATCTTCCCGCTTTTGATACTGGCGCTTTCACTTTAGCGAGTGTACAAGATGATGCTCCTTATTATTACCCCGGTACTGAAAAAGAGGTAAATAACTGGACTTCAACAAAGACCTATGAAGGACTAAGCACCTTACGAAGAGGTATCTATAATTCCATGAATATAGTAACCGTAAAAACTATGGTTGAAGTCACTCCACAGCTTGCATTTGATTATCTTGTAAAGCTAGGCATCACTTCTCTAGTAGAGACTAGAACAGAAGATGATGGCAGGGTTGTATCCGACCTTAATCCTTCCATGGCCCTTGGAGGTTTGACTGATGGTGTTAGCAATCTAGAGTTAACCGGTGCTTATGCTGCAATTGCGAATGGTGGCATCTATAACGAACCAACCTTCTATACCAGAATCGAAGATCGTAATGGTAAGGTGATTTTAGATTATACTCCTAAAAAAGAACAGGTAATTAAAGATTCCACTGCATTCTTATTAACAAGTGCTATGGAGGATGTTGTTAATATTGGTACCGGTAAGGCAGCAAAATTCACCTCAATTGATATGCCGGAAGCAGGTAAAACAGGATCAACTTCAGACTATAACGATTTATGGTTTGTTGGTTTTACTCCCTACTACACCGCCGGCATCTGGTCTGGTTATGATAACAATCGTACTCAGGTTGATAAATCCTATCATAAAGTGATATGGCGTTTGATTATGGAGAAGATTTCAATCGAAAAGGAGTTAGAATCAAAGGAATTTGTAATTCCGGATTCTATTGTAACCGCTAAAGTATGTAAGAAATCAGGCAAATTAGCAGTGGATGGTGTATGTAATGCATATCTTGGAGGCGATAGTACTGAAATTGAATATTTTGCAAAAGGTACCGAACCAACAGAAAAATGTGACGTTCATGTAAAAGCAACCATCTGTTCCAAGTCCAAAGCTTTGGCAACAGCCTACTGCCCAGAAGAATTGTTAAAAGAAGGTGTTTATCTTAACAAAACAGAAACTGCTGTAACGAAAGATACCCCTTACCTTCTTCCAAGTGTTTCTTGCCTGATCCATTCACAGAATACAGTAACACCAACAACTCCAACGGAAGCTCCGGCTGCTCCTGCAACTCCAACGACTGCTCCAACCATCCCACCGGCAGTAATACCGCCAATCGAAGAAATGTTTGAATAAAATAGATAAATCTACTAATAAAAATGCCTCTGAGTCAGACAACTTTCATCTGATCCAGAGGCATTTTATTCGGACTTTTTATCATTTTTATTTAGAATCTTTTATCATTTTTTTGATAAGGATCACTATTTTTGCACTTCTTTCAGGAATCCTTTCGCATCTGTCACTCTTGAAGAATCAGGATAATCAGTAATTACTTTCTGATAATAAATTGCTGCATTTTCCTTATCCTCTAACCTTTGGTAAGATCTTCCCGTAAAATAGATTGCGCTTACATCCGTCGGGTCAAAGATCATGGCTTTTGCCAAATCAATTAATGCTTCTTCATATTTTCCATCTGTATACAGGGCATGTCCACTCTCGTAATATGCAACTGCTGCCTCAGGATAGGAGGCCGTCTTCATGGTAGTATATAGGCTGGTTGCCGCATCATCTTTTAATTGAGTATCATCGATTTTGGATAAAATATCAGCTACCGCCGAATAATCTCTATCGCCCTCAGCTTTGCCTTGTTCCACCAGATACAACTCTGCAGCTTCTATTAAACCAGTATAAGTATCTGTGTTATCTTCCGTAACCACGATACTGTCCACTTTCGTCTGCAACTGTTCATTTTCATACTTCAATTCTTCATTATCTTGTTGCAACGATGCTATTGTATTATCCTTTTCTTCCATCTTTGCTAAATCCGAAATGTATTCCGTATCCGTACTGTTGCCATCCGCTACTTGATTCTTCTTAATCGTTGGAACAACAAGAAATGCCATTACTGCAATTCCAATAATAACTCCAATTACCAGATTCACGAATGCTATAATATTCGGTTTATCTTCTCTATAAGAAGAAATCGGCATAATTGAATTGGTATTGCTTAAATCAGAATCAGATTTTCCTTCTGAATCTTTATTAAGAGAAGATGGTGCTTCAATCTCTCTCAAATAGCGCAAGGTAGTTGTATTGGATATATCAATTTTACCTGCTCTAATCAGACATTTCTTTGCTTTCTCTTTATCTCCGGCTTTGATATAAAGTAAAGCCAATAACTGGTATGCTCTGATAAAATTAGGATTTAAGCTGGTAACTTTCTTTAACTGAATCACAGCCAAGTCCTCGCTGCCTTGTTTGGCCAATTTGAGTGCAGTGTTATACCTCTTTATGGCTTGATTTAAATCATCCAGTTTTGTCAGATTTGATTGTACCCGACTAATATAATCATCGGCATCATTATCAGTTGGCTGTAAATGTTTGCTAATTACCCATTCACTCAGTGCCGCTACTGTATCACCTGTCTCATAATAGATTAAACCCAGTAGATTTCTAGCATCCGTATTTGTCTTATTAAATTCAAGACTGTTTCGTAAAGCAATAATCGCACCGGACAAATCACGGACCCTCGCTTTTGCAAGGCCATTATTATAGCATAAATTAGAAGCACTATTTATTTTTTTATAAATCGTCAGATCTGCGCCGCACCGTTCGCAACGTTTCTTCTTATCCGATACTTTACTTCCACAATTCGGGCAATTCATATCATCCCCACCTGTCCGTTTCATCTATTTGTTGTTTTCTTTGTTCCCTTTAACTAATTCTTTTAATATATCAGAAATATCAGTTAAATCGTTGTTATTAATTACATCCTCAGCTTGTTCAATTTCCATGCTGGGTTGGAATTTCTCAATCTCTTCATCAAAATTGATCATATTATTAACCATGCCTTTCTCTCTGCCTGCAAACTTTGGGTTACAAGCATAAATTTACATTTCATCTATTATAATACTATAATGACCGAAAAAATCAATAGTTTCCCGAATTATTCCGTAGAAAACCCCTGTTATTAAAGCAATTCTGCATTTATTTCATCTTCATTTCCTTATTCAACCTTCAAATGATACATTTTTGAAGTAAAATCTCCCCAGGTCAATTCTTTGGGTTCATTGATTCCATAATTCATAAGTTGCTCTCCACTGACAATTATGTCATCGTCAATTCGGTAATCATATTCTGGTTTAAGACCATCTAATTGGAAACGACGAAGTGGTCCGTTCGGTGTATTGAGTTCACGGTAAAGGAATAATACTGCTTCTCTCTTGTCTTCCGTAATATAGAGAAATGAAGTATACTCTCCTTCATAAGGACTTGACAGGCGGTATAAATCACCAAACTGTACAATCTTTCGAATTGATTTATATCTCACGACCTGTTCTTTGATAAATTGCTTTTCTTCTTCGTCAAATTTGGTTACATCCAGCTCATATCCAAAGTTTCCGGCCATTGCCGCTGCATGACGGAAGTCAATGGAAGTACTTCTTCCTGTCTGATGATTCGGAACCGCAGATACATGGGCTGTCATTGCACATACAGGATATACGATTGAGGTACCATATTGAATCTTTAAGCGCTCTACCGCATCCGTATCATCGCTAGTCCAGTTCTGAGGCATATAATAGAGGATACCAGGATCGAAACGTCCACCTCCTCCGGAACAGCTTTCAAATAGAACGTCCGGGAAGCGATCTGTCATCGTATCCATAACCTGATATAATCCCAAAATATAACGATGTGCTATTTCTTGCTGATGGTCAGCACCTTGAAGC
>JBASOB010000164.1:0-2196 GCA_049657865.1 Mobilitalea sp. | reverse complement strand
GCTATAAAAAGCTGGTTTTGTGTTTTATGCATTTCCTGATTCAGATGCCTTAAAATCTTGTGAATCTCCAAATGTCTAGGGTTTTTCAGATTTAATCTAAGGCTGTAATGAACTATACTATCACTTTCTGCTGTTGCCATTGATCTCACCCCTATCTTCTCTTTAAACCAATATTTGCAAGATATTCAAATCCCTTTGCATTCGCTTTCACATCCAAAATATAATTAATATTCTTTTGTTTGAACGTACTATAGTTTTTCATCACCACAGCGCCGCCGCCTACAAATACCAGCTGCGTTGTTTTCATGTTGTAACCATATTCTCTAAGAGAATTGAATACGCGATCTGTGTAATCTTTGATTTCCTTTTTAATAATCTCAAGATACTCTTCATCAATATCACTTGTCCCATGCCTCATAATATATTGTATTTCACTCTCATCAACTCCTGCTCCAAGCTGTCTTACGCACTGATCATTTACCGATCTCATACAGGTAATCAATCCTTGCTGTGTTGTAGTGCATCTTGAATTATCTGGTTTTCTATCAATAACAGGCATAATATCAATTGTCCAGCTACCAATATCAATAATCACAACCTTATTTCCAAAGTTCTGAATTCTATCTGCAATTGCTGCATAACACTGAGGAAATACCGCCGCATTTACAATCTTGATTTGATACAACTCTTTTTCATAGTAGAAATTCACTTCCTTACGCTTCGTAAGATATTCTAGAAATCCAGATTTCTCAACACCAAACCTTGTAAGAGGTAATCCAGCTGCAATAAATACGCTTGCTTCCTTCTTCCCACGTTTTCTTAACTCTCTTGCAACACCTGCTAAAGTAAGTATATAGAAGTTTTCATTTTCAATCTTTACATCTCTTACTTCAAGTCTCACACCACCAATTTTGTAATATTTTCCATTAAGTTCAAGTACATCATCAAACATACCTGGCTCGGTGGTTATCTCCTTAACGCCAGTAACAAAAACCTGGCTTGATGTTTTGACCATTGACCAACCATGATCAATTCCTATGATTTCAATTTCTTGTTCCATTTTATTTTGTCTCCTTTTAATAAACTTCTTTTTGATCATCCACATTTTTCTCATTCGCTTTCTTTTCTAATAATTTCTTCATACACGGAAAACAATATGAGCTACTTTGTCTGTAGGGACAATCCGTACATTCATTTATTTCTGCTGTAACTGCTAGTGTCTTTTTCTCTTTGATACAGTGACTATTCATACACTGGCTACTATTTCCCCAAAAGTATTTGCATCTCATACATGACTTTAAGTCCCTGTCAAACTTCTTGTCTAATTCTTCCGCTTTTTTTAGCCTTTGATTAGTTTTCTTTTTGACCTCCATAGTTTCTATCCTCTCTGAGGGTAAATGCATTATGAAAGTCTTCTAATCTTTGGTTTACAGTACTTGCTAACTTTGCGAGTGAAAAGAATGGGATAATCACCATTATAATAACTATTAATGTGATTCCAATCATTCCGCATCCTCCTACTTATATTCATAGCTTTATGCTATGTATAAGGTGTACGTTGACTTTTTCAAGTCCCTAATCGCCCCGTACACTAGGAATGTTCTCATTCCCGGGAGTTACAAACGAGCCGCTTTCGCGTTCATGACGCCTTACCTTTCAGTAACACGATCTCCTCTCTTGCCATTTCGAGGATAAGGTCGAACCTCTCGACCTCCATGGGTTATTATCCTTTCACAATATTCGACTTCTACGCTTCCGCTACGGTCCGCGCTTAGCAAACGTCCTCTGGACGTTTAGCACCCTTTTTCCAAGCTTCTTCCCTGTTTCTCGTTCTTCATTTTTCAATCCATCGAACTACTAATTTGATAACAGTGGTCTAAAGCTCTCCAGGCGAATACCCTGAAATTTTACTCCTTCATAGATATTTCTATGAGTTGCTTTATTTTGCAAGTCTGTAACTGATATTCAGTTGTTGATCATTCCTTGCTCTCGCTTGGAATATGTATATATTAACCTCATATCGGATTTCACGAAAGAAACTAGGTTGGTGCATTTTTTAATTTTTACACCAGTTTTTGGTGTTTCTCATGTACGAGCAAATTGAGGCATATCATGATTTATTTTTAGTAGTGGACTGTATTATACGTTCGGATGAGTTGATAAATCAGCTTTTTTAACTTCCGTTTCATCGAATAC
>JBASOB010000163.1:0-4624 GCA_049657865.1 Mobilitalea sp. | reverse complement strand
TCCTAGGAGGGAATGCAGGAATTGAGAAAGCAGCAAAGAATGCTGGTCATGATATAATCGTTCCTTTTATGCCTGGACGTACAGATGCAGCTCAGGAACAAACCGAAGCAAAGTCATTTGAAGTACTTGAACCAAAAGCAGATGGATTTAGAAATTACCAGAAAACAAAATTCTCTATATCTGCAGAGGAAATGTTGATCGACCGTTCACAGCTACTTACCTTGACTGCTCCTGAAATGACAGTTCTTCTTGGTGGTATGCGCGTCTTGAATGCTAATTTTGGTGAATCACAACATGGAGTTTTTACTAAGAGACCAGAGATGCTTACGAATGATTTCTTCGTGAACCTGATTGATATGAACACCGTCTGGAAGCCAATCTCTGAAGAAGGAGATGTATTTGAAGGTCGTGATCGTAAGACAGGAGAACTCAAATGGACAGGAACTCGCGTAGACCTAGTATTTGGTTCAAACTCCCAACTTCGTGCAATTGCTGAAGTTTATGCTTGTGTTGATGCTCAGGATAAATTTATAAAAGACTTTGTAACAGCTTGGAATAAGGTGATGAATGCAGACCGGTTTGACCTTGTATGAAATGGAAGTTTTTCGCATATAAAGGAGGATGCTATAATGAAGCAAACTATTGTAATAAGTGGACAAACCCATCTGGGAGAGCTTGTAACCTATTTTCCTGACATTACTTCACGTCTGAATGAACTGCACATAGACTACTGCTGTCAGGGAGACCGTACACTCGATGCTGCTATTGTAGAGGCAGAACTAACACCAGACTTTATCACGGAAGTAAAGAATGCCTACAGCATCTATTTAGCCAGACCTGACAAGGAACTACCTGTGTCGGAATTATCCGATGAACAACTCATTCAACTTATTCTTGAAATTCACCATCTACCGGAGCGTACTCTATGGAAAGAATTGGACCAGCTCGTAAATAAGATTTTACTAGTTCACTATGGTCATGGTAGAGAACTGCTTATGAAATTACATCGAAATTTTAGTGAATTAAAGACAGAGTTAGAGGAACATTTTGCTAAGGAGGAAGAGGAACTCTTCCCAGCAATGCTTAAATTGGATAAAACACCTGAGGATAAGGCAGCGATACATTCGCTGATCCTTATATTGGAGGGTGAACATGAAGGTGCAGGACAGATTATCAAACGCATTATCAAAGATACCTCCGATTTCGTACCACCAGATTATGCATGCCCTACGATGAAGGCTGTTTATCTGAAACTTCATGAATTGTCAGATGATATATTTCTTCATATTGCGAAGGAAAACAGTGTTCTTTTCAAGCGATTTGAATGAAAATGTAATACATTATAATAAGAGTCAATAAAGGGGAATCTTCTTAATGGAGGTTCCCCCTTCCAATGCAAAGACTTCAATATGCATATAATATTTAGTTGACTATTTACCATTGGTATGATAAATTAGACTCATAGTATGATTTATGGGAGAGTGAGTATATGACTAAGACATATCGTAAGGAAAAAGATATTGAAATTCGTAGAAACGAGATTTTAGATGCAGTGGAACGAATTTGCGAGAAGAGAAACCTTGATTCTGTCACAATGGATGAGATAGCGAAAGAGGCGGAATTTACAAAACAGACACTTTATAGCTATTTTAAAGGGAAAGATGAAATAATGGCATCAATCTATATTCGTGCAGCCAATAATATTAATCAGATGATTAAGACAACTCTAGAAAAGAAAGAATATGCATCTGGGTTTGAAAAGCTCGATGTAATGCGGGAAGTGTTTACTGAAATTGCTATTGAGAAGCCTCTATATACTAAAATGATGGCAATATTTCAATTAAAGGACATATGTGAGTATCAGGATCTGGGTATCTATGACGAAATCATTACTAAAAATAATAATCTGACAAATTACATGGCAGACTGCATAACAGAGGGAATGCTCGATAAAAGTATACCTGAGGGGATTGATGTTCATAATGGAGTCTTGTTTCTGAAGGCTTTAATACTCGGAACCGTATGCATGATAACTTTCAATGATCAGTATATGAGGCAGGAGCTTAGCTTAACGCCTTTAGAATCGCTAAGAAACATATTGGAATTCAGTATGCGGGCATTTAAGAATTCTTAATTCAGAATTAGAAGATAGAATAGACCTTTCTAATAAAGATAATATTGGCATAAACCATGTAGTATGAGGGAGAATAAATAATGTTTTGGAAAATTGTAAAGAATGATTTTAGAAGAAAGAAAGTAATCACGGCAGCTGTGTTTATCTTTATTGCTATGGCGGTTATGCTAGGAGCCAGTGCAACCAATATGATTGGCAATCTGATTCAGTCGATATCGCAACTTCAAGAATGTGCAGTTCCATCTGATCTTACGCAGATGCATTCCGGAGAAATAGAGCAGGCTGATATTGATAAATTTACGGAGGAACAGCAGGAATATATATTGATGCAGGAGACGATGGTTTTTCTGAATTTTGAGGGAATGAATATCCATTATGGTGATAATAATACGATGGCCGGAACGGTACAGGATATATCCTTTGTATTACAGAACAAGAAATTTGATTTTCTGCTAGATCTAAGTAATAGAAAACTTGAGGTAAAAGAAGGCGAAGTGGCCGTTCCAATCTATTTCATGGTAGAGTGTGGCTTGAAAATTGGTGATGTGATTACAGTGAAAACCAAAGATTATGAGAAAGAATTCGTCATTTCAGATTATGTAAGGGATTATGAGATGAATGCTTCTCTTGCTTCTTCAAAACGGTTTGTGATTAATCAAGTGGATTATGACAATATGCTTGCAACAAAGACAGGTGAACTTGAATATCTGATCGAATTTAAACTAAAGAATAATGAGAACTCTCAGGCTGTAAAGACGGCATATATTGAGGCTGGTCTTCCAGCAAATGGACCAACGGTCGGAGCAACTGCATTTCTGATGTTTAATGCGATGTCGGACGTAGTGATTGCAATGGTGATTATACTAATCAGTGTTTTATTGATTATGATATCTGCGTTCTGCATCAAGCTCACATTTCTGGCAACGATGGATGAAGATTTAAGGGAAATTGGCGTGATGAAAGCAATGGGGATATCTAGAAAGGATATTCAGAAGGTATATCTTACAAAATACCGAGTTATGTCAGGGGCAGCCGGCATCATTGGATATTTGCTTTCTTTTGCAGCAGTAAATGCATTCAGTAGTAATATGAGACTCTATTTATCTTCGGATTTAACAGGAAACTTAAAATATGGAATATCGCTTATTGCACCCTTATTAGTATATGTCATGATTGTAACGTATTGTAAGAAAGTGTTGAAAAGTATCGATAGGATTTCTGCAGTGGAGGCATTGCGTTCTGATATTATGGATCGTAAAAAGAAGCATAACTATAATTTCCCGTTGCTTAAGAACCGATTTATCAGCACGAATAGTTACATGGGTATTCGGGATGTAGGGAAACGTTTTAAATTATACAGATTACTGCTTATTATATATGTGGTATGTACGTTTATCGTAATTCTTCCTTTAAACGTATATAACACCATGAAGTCACCGGAATTTTCCACCTATATGGGAATCGGGAAAAGCGACATGAGAATCGATCTACGAAAAACAGATACTATAACAGAAGATATTAAAAAGCTTCAGGAGGAACTGAAGAAAGATTCAGAGATTCAAAAATTTGCTTCGTACATTACCTGTTCCTATCAGGTCAAGAACATGGAAGGTTCCTGGGACTATATTTCGGTTGAAACCGGAGACTTTTCTGTATTTCCTCTAAATTATCTGGAAGGAAGAGCACCGGAAAGCGAGGGAGAAATTGCGCTCTCTTATGCAAATGCATCTGAAGATGGATTGAACAAGAAGGTAGGAAATGATGTAATCGTTCAGGTCGCTGGAATAGAAAAGACGATGAAAGTATGCGGTATCTATCAAGATATTACAAATGGTGGGAAAACAGCAAAGGCAGACACCAGTCTTGGTCTAAATGAAGATTCGGTTCTTTGGTATATTGTGAATATAGATGTAGCTCCAGGTGTGGATATAAATAGTAAAATGGATTACTACCAGAATACCTATGTTTCTGCACAAGTAAATGATATTAAAGAATATGCGAGGCAGACTCTTGGAAATCTTATTGATCAGATGGGTATTGTTGTGATAGGAGGAATTGCAATTGCATTCATAATGGTAGGTTTGATTACTGCATTATTTCTGAAGATGTTATTATCAAAGGATATGTCTCAGATTGCAATTATGCGGAGCGTGGGATTAAATTCTAAAAACATTAAGCATCAATATATGACAGGGACTATGTTAGTTCTGATAATTGGAATCTTGATTGGAACACTGGCATCCAATTATTTGGGAGGTTTTATGCTAAGCATGGCAATGTCCTCTATGGGAGCGGCAAGAATTCAACTAGTTACGGTTGTATGGCAGACTTGGATTCTATGCCCGTTAGCATTGATTGCAGTAGTTGGGCTTACCATTTCCATCTGCCGCAAGGTGACGGTAGAAGAGGATATATCCGTAGTATTAAGGAGCTAAATATCTTATAAAGCAGGCCAGTCAAATATCTTAAAAAAGCATGACAGTCGAATAT
>JBASOB010000162.1:0-2586 GCA_049657865.1 Mobilitalea sp. | reverse complement strand
GGAAAGCCTTACGAAAAAATACAGTGGAGTTGTAAAAAACATATCGAAAACAGCACATGTTGCAAAATGAAACCGATACAAGAGGATGCAATAAAAGAAGCATTTCTTACCATGTGGAATAAACTAGTCAGTAATTTTACGTTTATCCTTGTACCACTGCTCGATTCTCTTAAAAATCTGAGAATAAGCAACGAGCAGGAGATGGAGATTGAAAACTTAAATGATAGAATCATGGAGCTAACCGAGCAGAGCCATATCCTTAGCAGAGTAGTGCAAAAAGGATATATGGACTCTGCTCTTTTTATAGAAAAGCAAACTGCTCTGAATATCGAAATGGAGGAAACAAAGAAAAGAAGGAACGGTCTTCTTGGAAACAACGGTTTTGAACATGAAATTGCAAGTACGGAACGGCTTTTGGAGCTTATAAAATGCAATCCAGAAATTATGGATGCATATGACGAGAACTTATTTATCAATACAGTTGATAAAGTATTAATTGGGCTAGATAGAGCAATAACCTTTCGCCTAATCAACGGACTGGAATTATCGGAAAACACAGAGAAAGGTGGTGAAAAGATATGATGCAACGGCATATGCCTATGGGATATAAAATGGTTAATGGAGAAATTACAATACGAGAAGAACAAGCGAAAATTGTGAGAAATATTTTCGCAGATTATATAGCAGGAAAATCAATGTTAGCAATAGCAAAGGAATTGACTGTCAGTGGAGTTTTGAATACCAATAAGAAACCGAATTGGAATCATGGATCGGTCGGTAAAATTCTTCAAAATGTTAAATATCAAGGTGATGAGATTTTTCCAAGGCTAATCGATTTAGAGACTTTCAAAAAAACTCAGGAGCGAAGAGCAGATAAAGAAAAGGAACTTGGTCGAACACAGCAGTTTAATACAATAAAAAACCGAAACATTTTTTGTAGGAAAGTGCGTTGTGGTGAATGTGGAGTAGTCTATAAAAAATATGCGGAACATGCTGGCAGACCATCGGAAAAAATCAAATGGAAATGCAAAAACTACATATCGCTAAACCGAGTTTTGTGTAAAAATCTATTTTTTACTGAGGATGAACTAAAGAATATTTTTATAGAGGCTACCAATCAACTAATAAAACAGAAATGGATGTTGGAAAAGGAGCAGCCAAAAGAGCAGCCAAGGATTAGCCTTGAGCTTAGGCAGATAGAAAATAGAATTAAGGAATTGGAGCAGGACGGGCAGTTTTCATTTCCTGAGCTTGCAGAACTAATTTTTAAACGAGCAGAGTTTTATTATGCTGGCTCAAAGATAGATGATTATAAAAGTAACACAGAAAGAATCAAAAAGGCACTTGAAGGGATAAATCTCCTGACAGAGTTTGATGAGAAATTGTTTGGTACCATCATTAAATACATAACAGTGTACCGAAATTTTTATATAGAAATGGAATTTATGAACGGAATTGTCATAAGAACGAATTTAGAATACAAGAGAGGGGATGGTAATGATGGCAGTAGCGAAAAAGACGGTATCAATCGTACCGGCTCAAATACAATATGACAGGAATGTTAGAGTAGAACAAAAAACACTTCGTGTAGCGGCCTACTGCAGAGTCAGTACCCTGTTGGAACAGCAAGAAGGAAGTTATGAAGCACAGGTTGAATATTATACGGAGAAAATCAATAGTAACCCTAATTGGAAATGTGCCGGGATTTTTGCGGATGAGGGTATAAGTGCAACCCAGACGAAGAAGCGTGACGATTTTAATACGATGATTGATGCCTGTATGACGGGGAAAGTAGACTTGATACTTACGAAATCGGTCAGCCGATTTGCAAGAAATACAGTGGATGCCCTTCAGTGTATCCGAAAGCTAAAAGAAAAGAGTATTCCCATCATTTTTGAAAAAGAGGGAATCAACACCATGGAAAGCGGTGGCGAACTTCTGATCACAATACTGAGCAGTCAAGCGCAGGAAGAAAGCAGAAATATCAGTGAGAATACGAGATGGGGATTAACAAGGCGATTCGAAAATGGAATTATATCGGTCAATCATAAGAAATTCTTGGGATACACCAAAGATGAGGATGGTAACCTTGTGGTAGTGCCGGAACAAGCGATAATCGTAAAACGAATTTACAGAGAATATCTAGAAGGAAAAAGCATTATCCAAATAGCAAAAGGGTTGGAGATGGACGGTATCAAAACAGTTACAGGCCTTGACAGCTGGCATACTGGAACCATTAATAGTATGCTATCCAACGAGAAATTCTGTGGAGATGCCTGTATGCAGAAAACCTATACCATCGACTTTCTTACAAAGAAAAGAGTAAAAAATGAGGGATATGTGCCACAATACTACATTGAAGATAACCATGAGGCAATTATACCAAAGGAAATATTTTATAGAGTACAGGAGGAGAAAACTAGACGAGCAAATCTAAATAAGGCGGCAGTAACAAGAAAGGCGAATAAACTAAAGAAGGAAAAGAGTAAATATAGCTCCAAATATGCCCTGACAGAAATCTTAGTATGTGCTGAATGCGGACATCCATATAGAAGACAAGTCTGGTCAAAATATGGACAGAAAAAT
>JBASOB010000161.1:0-26016 GCA_049657865.1 Mobilitalea sp. | reverse complement strand
CAATTGGAGATTGATTAAATGCGAATGAAAACCAACGATGGAACGCCGGATGCGGTGAAAATCGCATGTCCGGTGTGGAATGGGGGAAAAGGTGGAGATAACTTCAAAACCTTACCTATCATTATAGAATGAAAGTGCTGCAAGTGAGGTGGCTAAGCAGGATTTCGAATATTCACGCCAGTTTTTTGTTTCTTCTGATTTGTTAATAAACGAACGGATAGAGTTGGTAGCTTGCGGGCTTGACACATTATGTATGCTCATCTTGAATGGAACTGTTCTAGGCAGGACCGATAATATTTACCGTACTTGGCGCTTTGACGTGAAGCCTTTTTTATGTGAGGGTAATAACCTTCTTCAAATATTTATCGAAAATCCATACCCTTATTTTGAGAAACGTCAATCAGAAGAGAATCTATTTTCCATGGCGAACCAGGCAAAAGGTTCACAGTATCTTCGTAAAACCCCCTGCCACTTTGGCTGGGATTGGGGTCCCATATTGCCACCGGCCGGGTTGATCGGTTCCATTGAATTAGAGAGTTATGGCATACGTATTAAGGATTTACATATTGTCCAACGACATGAATATAATAAGGTATTTCTTAACATTACAGGAAAAATTACTGATACATCTTCCTCCTCCTTACAGGCTTTCATCTGCTGCATCGCTCCGGATGGGTTTTCTACCGAATATCCTGCAGTACTGATAGGTAACGATATTATCTGTACCATAGAAATATCTTCTCCCGAGTTATGGTGGTGCAATGGTCTGGGAGCTCAGCCGCTTTATCAGTTAGAATTACAGATCCGAAGTATTGCAGATGGCGCCTTGATTGATTCGTGTAGTAAGAAAATCGGTCTGCGTACGATTGAACTTGATACCTCCCCAGACAAGTGGGGCAACCAATTTCGCTTTCTAGTCAATGGGGTTCCAATCTTTGCAAAAGGCGCTGACTGGATTCCCTCTGATTCCTTTATCACCCGAACATCCCGAAGTGATCTGGAATTTTACATTGAGAGTGCCCATCTTGCTAACATGAATATGTTGCGAATCTGGGGCGGCGGCATGTATGAAAGCGATGATTTCTATGATCTATGTGATCAGTATGGTATTTTACTGTGGCAGGATTTTATTTTCGCCTGTGGTGCATATCCTTTATTTGACTCGGAATTTTTGAATAATGTACATCAGGAAGTCCTCGACAATGTAACTAGGCTTCGCCATCATGCCAGCCTTGCATTATGGTGCGGTAATAACGAAAATGAGCTTATGGCTTCCTTTTGGAAGAAGAATAAATTAGTAGCTGACTCAAATGCTAAGTTCTATCACAATACCTTACGTTCCTGGGTAGCCGATATCGATGGTGTCACTCCCTATTGGCCAGGTTCCCCGTCTTCCGGATCCCTTACGCTCAAACCGCATAATATGAAAGACGGAACCACCTGCGGTGATACTCACTTATGGCAGGTATGGCATGGTATGCTGCCGATTGAAGCCTTCCGTAAATTCCCTACCCGTTTCTGCTCGGAATTCGGCATGGAATCTATGCCCTCCATGTCTACAATTCATACTTTTACAGCGGAACCAAATCTCAGTGAATTTGATCCCGTGATGCAGGCACATCAAAAATCCGTGGGCGGCAATGAAAAAATCCTGTTTTACCTTTTGGCCAAGTATCGCAATCCCGCCAAATTCGAAGATTTCGTATACCTATCCCAGATTGTGCAGGCTGATACCATCCGCTTTGCTACTGACTGCTGGCGCAGGAATCTCGGTCGTCACAACGGAGCTATCTTCTGGCAGTATAACGACTGCTGGCCGGTTGCTTCTTGGGCAAGTATCGATTACGGCAAACAATATAAAGCCCTTCAATATAAGGCAAAACATTTCAATAAAATGCTCTGCCTCTCCAATGATTATTATAAGGACCGCGTAGAATTATATCTTATCAATGAGTACCCAACTGTCTTTGCAGGTGAGCTTGACTGGAAGCTCTGTACCTTTGACGGAAAAGTGGTCAATCAGGGAAGTGTGTTAGCCAATGTGGATTCTGTGAGTGCAGGAAAAATCATTGTATTACATTTTAGCGAGGTGTTGAAGAGTGTTAATAAAAAAGATGTATTCCTACAGGTAGTATTTCGCCGAGGCACGAATGTACTTGATCATAAAATGTGGCTGCTGGTACCGGATAAAGATGCTCATCTGCCAAAGTCTGATATCAAGCTTCACTGCAGCGTAACGAACGGTATTGCTGAAGTAACTCTTACAAGCGCATTGTACGCAAGACATGTATTTATCAGTGCCGAGGATGTAATTAGCCCCTGGAGTGATAACTTTTTCGATTTAATAAGTGGTGAACCGAAGACCATACAGGTCCCTCTGCCAGATGGCATGGACAAAGAGATATTTGAAAAAAATCTACATCTGCATACTCTTGCAGATGTAGATTCCAAAAACAGCAGATTCAAAGATAAGCTGCTGCGCTTTTCTATGATTTTCAAGAAATCAAATTTTATAACCTGGATTATCTTTAAATTTATATAGATTATAAAACTGATTTAAAACTGATATTAAAATTGCTATATTTTTAACATATGTAAAGATCTGATTTGGGAATCTAGATCTTACCAATTAAATTCTGATTTTTTCCATCTCTTAAATATACCGGAATTGTAGCAATTGGTGCAGCTGCCTTAATGGTAGCTCCACCTTGGTATATTTCTCCGGTTCTGGCATCTGTCCATGTGGCACCTTCCGGGAGGTATACTTCACGGGAATCTGCATTGGCATAGAGTATAGGCGCTACCAAAATATCCGGTCCATAGAGATAGGAGTCTTTGATATTCCAAACCTTTTTATCCTGAGGAAACTCATAAAAAAGCGGTCGCATTACCGGAGAACCGGACTCGTGAGCAGCTCTCATGGTTTCCCTGGTATAATCTCGAAGAAGTTCTCGCATGCGAAGAAACTTGGATAATATTTCGTAATTAGACTCTCCATAACTCCATACTTCGTTATCACTGCCGGAATTTAATGCACGGGAACCATCAAGGCGTCGTACCTCTATAGAAGGTGACCGGTCACCATGCAGTCTCATTACCGGACAGAAGGTTCCCCATTCAAACCATCTAACGAGAAGTTCCTGAAAAGCTGGATCCTGTGGATTCCCACCGCTAAAACCTCCAATATCCGTAGTCCACCAAGGGATCCCTGCCATACCCATATTGAGGCCAGCTACCAGCTGGTTGCGGAAACTTTCAAAGGAGGAATGAATATCACCAGACCATACAAGTGCTCCATAACGCTGACTGCCCGCCCACGCACAACGAACCAGGTTAATGATATTCTCTTGTCCCTCGGCTTTCATCCCTTCGTAAAAAGTTTTGGAATAATGCTGCGGATAAATGTTTCCTATCTGTACGTTCGGTCCCATATGATACCGATAATTATCATAATCATAAGTATCATATTCCGGCTCTGCTTCATCTAACCAGAAGATATGGATTCCGCTGTCATAATAATTCTTTTTACATTTATTCCAGACATATTCCCTGGCTTTTGGATTGGTTGCATCGTAAAAAGCACTTGCCGGGAACCACTTCATCATTCCATAAGGTACTCCGTTTTCTGTTTTAACGAGTAGTCCTTTCTGTTGCATCTCTTTATAATTTTCGCTCTCACGATCGATTTGAGGCCAGACGGATACCATAAGTTCGATTCCAAGTTCTTTTAATTCCTCACACATTGCCTTAGGATCTGGATAAAACTCTTCTTCGAAGCGAAAGTCTCCTTGTTTCGGCCAATGAAAGAAATCGCATACGATTACATCGATTGGCAGGTTTCTCTTCTTGTATTCTCTTGCTACAGTTAAGAGCTGCTCCTGATTCCAATAACGCAGCTTGCACTGCCAGAAACCAAGGCCGTATTCCGGCATCATCGGTACAGTACCGCAGGCTTTTCCATAAGCGGCTTCAATCTCTGCGGGGCTATCCCCTGCTGTAATCCAGTAATCCAACTGCTTCGTGCTCTCCGCGTACCATTCCGTTCGGTTATTCGCAAAAGTGACCCGGCCGATGGCTGGATTGTGCCAAAGGAACCCATAATTTCTACTGGAATAATAGAAAGGAACACTTGCCTGTGAATTACGATGGGCAAGTTCTAACATGGAACCCTTAAAATCAAAGATACCCTCCTGATATTGCCCCATTCCATATATTTTTTCCTCTTCATTGCTGTCAAAGGAAGCCGTCAGGCGATAATCACCGCCTATAATTGGTTTAAAGGTTCTTGCTTTTAATTGAAGTGCACCGCCCTGGCTGCTTTCCTTCAGTAACAGTTCATCTCGTGAATTATAAAAGCTGATTCTTCCCGGTGTTTCCCACTCATTGATATTGACTGTAGCATAAATCTTACCGTTTCTAATTCGACCCTCTTGACCATCCTCTGCAATCGTTATTTCAACACTGCTCCCCTCTGGGGGCAGCAATGCAAAATCAGAATCCAGGATATCTGCCATCATACAAGATCTCACGCGAAGGCTGTTTGCCCCCCATGCCTCAAGCTGCAGATATTCGCCATTGTACTCAAATATGAGTGTATCATCTTTTACTAATAAATAATTCATTTTAATAACCATGCCTTTCTCTCTGTTTGCATACTTTGGGCTACCAATGCAAAGTTACTTGTGAAAGAGTAGTCTTTCACATTAAATCAACATGATACTTCCCTTCAGTATCTCAAATACCTGGAAGAACAAGGAACGAGCACCCCCTCTGCGAGTTTCGTAGTTCTTCTTCACACTATCCCTATTCTTTCCATAACTTTCAGATTTTGTCAGCAAACAGATGTCTTTTTATTAAATATAACAGTTTTTATTTAAATTATCTATAACACAGTCTTTAAATATTTTCCAGTATACGATTTTTCAACTTTCACGATCTGTTCCGGGGTACCTTCGGCAACGATATATCCACCCTGGTTGCCGCCTTCGGGACCAAGATCGATGATGTAGTCGGCGCATTTGATGACATCAAGGTTATGCTCGATTACGATAACGGAATGACCTTGTTCTACAAGTTTATATAAGCAGTCCAGCAGTTTTTGGATATCAAACAGATGTAGGCCTGTCGTTGGTTCGTCCAGAATATAGAGATTATGGGCGCCTTTCTTTATCTTGGCGAGCTCATAGGCAAGCTTGACTCTCTGAGCTTCCCCGCCGGATAAGGTGGTAGAACTTTGCCCAAGACACAGGTATCCAAGGCCAAGTTCATTCATGATTCCCAGCTTATGCTGCAAGTAACTACTGTCGTCAAAGAATTCCAAAGCTTCTTCTACTGTCATCTCGAGTACATCGGCAATACTCTTGCCATGATATTTTATCTCAAGTCCTTCCTCAGAGAAACGCATACCTTTGCACATCGGACAGATCGTTTCAATATCTGCCATGAACTGCAGATTGGTTACGATGATTCCATCTCCGCCGCAGTGTTCACAGCGGGTTCCGTTGGCATGCGTCAAGCTGAAATCAAGGGGGGTATATCCTCGTTCCTTTGCGGAGGGCTCCGCGGCATAAAGATTACGAATCTTATCATAGATTCCGATATAGGTGGCCGGATTGGATTTACTATTTCGTCCGATTGGTGTCTGATCGATATTGATTACATTGTTAATCTGTTCCGAACCAAATAGAAAATCATGTTCTCCTGGAACAATACGGGCAAATGTCTTATCTACTTTCAGTTGTTTATATAGAATCTCATTTATCAAGGAGCTTTTTCCTGATCCAGATACTCCTGTTATACACAGGAAGACCCCGAGCGGGATATCAATATCCACATTTTTCAGATTGTTTTCCCTTGCTCCCTGGATAGATAAAAAGTTATCTCCTAAGTGACGGCGCTGCTTTGGAATTGGTATTTCCATTCTGCCCGAGAGATATTGTCCGGTGATTGAGGTACTTTCGTTCATGATATCTTGTAGTGTTCCTGCAGCTACGACATTTCCACCATGAATACCAGGACCGGGACCAATTTCTATGATATGATCGGCATTCCGGATGGTCTCAAGATCATGTTCGACCACAATAACCGTGTTACCGATGTCACGCAGTTTCTTCATCGTATCAATTACTCTGGAGGAGTCTCTAGGATGCAGTCCGATACTTGGCTCATCCATGATGTAGAGCATCCCCATCAGTTCACTGCTGATCTGGGTCGACATTTTGATGCGCTGCATCTCGCCTCCAGAAATACTGTCGCTTCTTCGTCCAAGACTGATGTAGTGAAGTCCGATATCAATTAACAATTCCAGTCGGTTGGATATCTCGCGTATGATGGTTCCGGCCACATCGACGATATCTCCATGGAAAGTTAGGGAGTTCAAGAATTTCAGCAGTTCCGGAAGCTGTAATTTACATAATTCATCAATATTTTTACCACCCACCGTTATCTGAAGCCGCTGTTTCTTAAGTCTTGCCCCATTACACTCCGGGCAGATCTTTTCAATCATACAGTCTTTAATAAAGGTAGGTTCAAAGGCTTCAGAGGTCGCAGTTTTACGGATGTACTGCTTGTACCAGTGTTCCAGCTCGTGTACATATCCAGAGAACGGCATGTCACGGCCAACAATCCAGTTTCTTTTATTAGAGCCTGGCGGTTGAATCATTTTTACCACTTCTCCCTTAGTTCCATAGAAGAGAATATCATGAATCTCATTCGGCAGCTCGTTAAATGGTGTGTCCAAGCTAAAGTTATATTGTTCGGCTAGGCTGTACATCATAACACCTCGGTAACTGTCTTTACCTGCAATATTATATACCGTATTCTTAAGTGCACCTTTATTGATGCTTTTATCCGGTGCGACAATTAAAAATCTCGGTTCTACTACATACGACATTCCGACACCAATACAAGTGTGACATCCACTTGCCGGCGTGTTAAAAGAGAAGTGAAAGGGCTGCATCTCACATAGAAACATATGATGCTCTGGGCAGGCAACTCCTTCATAAAACGAGGGGTCTGTTCCACCAATTACTTCTACCTTTATCATAATGTCTTCCTCGAGTGCAAGCATGGAGGCTTCGATGGATTTCGTCAGTTGTATGTAAGTATCCTTTTTTAACGTAAATCGGTCTATAACAAGTTCCACATGATATTCTATTCTCTCATCAAGCTCCCTCTTTTCCGAAAGTGAAAATTTAACGCCATCCACCAATAAATTCTTATAGCCTTTCTCTCTTAAATGTTGAAAGGTATAATTATAATCTTCTCCGAATATCTTATAGACCGGTGCCCGAAGTTCGACAACCGTTCCCTCCGGAAGGGCAGAGATATGTTCTGCTATCTGAGCTGCTGACCTTTGTTCTAAGGGTTTTCCACATTCCGGACATTTTCCGGTTCCAGCGCTCGAGTATAGCAGTCTGAGGTAATCGTTGACATCCGTTACGGTTCCGACGGTGGAACGGGGATTATTATTCCCTTTCTTTTGCTCTATTGCAATAACAGGGGATAAACCTCTGACATAATCTACTTTTGCCCTTTTCAACTGACTGATTCGGCTTTTTGCAAAGTTAGAAATGGAATCCAGGAATCTTCTCTGCCCTTCTCCGTATAATACGTCAAAAGCCAGTGAAGACTTTCCCGAACCGGATACACCGGTAATGACCGTAAGTTTGTCACGGGGAATTTCTACTGATATATTTTTTAAGTTATTTTGTTTTGCTCCGGATATTTCAATTGTAGTACGCACAGCCATAAGCGTTACGCCTCTCTTTCTCTGCTTCTATGCTACATAAACATATGCTATTTCTTCTACTGCCAGTTTACTCTTTGGTGTGATTCTGATTGCCTGTGATACTTTTGCAATCACACCCATTTCAGCAAGGTAATCAAAGATACCGATGATAAAATGACTTTCCGTATGGAAATACTTCGTGATCATGGTAACTGTCTTGATCTCTTGATCTTGCATATAGCTCAGTACTGGCTTTTTAATAATATCCAAATGACTTTCCAGATATTTCATGATTAAATCGTTTGTTTGTTCCACTTCCATCTCGCTATAATAATGAGACATCGCATCTTGATAGAAAGGTTGCATAAGGACTGGGTTTAATTCGACTGCCCTTAGAATCGCCTCCCGGTTCGGTGACTCTCCTTCCAAATGTACCTCAATTCGAGAAATTGCCTCTGCTGCTTTTAACAAATAGTATTGTGCATAGAGTGGATTCTTCTTAACTTTCAGCCATTTGACGCATTTTTCATGAATATTCACTAACTCGCAAGCATATAACAATACGCTTTCTTCGATATCATCACGACCCATATTCTTATAATCTTCCAGATATTCAATCAGGGTATCATCGATGGTATATAATATTTTTGCTCTGGAATAATAGGAATGAGTAAACCAACCAGCATCTGCATTCTCAAGAAATCGCTTAAAATTACTTCGAATCAGAATATTCACGTTGATCGTGATATCATCTTCAATAATACAATAGGAATCGCTGGTTAATCTCTGATCTCTGACAATCAGCGTCATATCGATGTCGCTTTTCTCCCAGACTTTGTCATAGGCAAGGCTCCCGCAGATAATAACTGCGATAAGGTTTGGATCCGCCTTCACCTTAGTTACAAAGCTGTCTGCCGCCTTCTGAAAGCGTTCCTGTAATTCTATCTGTGAATTATCTTCCATTGTAAACCTCCATTCAGTCAAAATATTTGTATTCGAGCAGCAGCACAAATTCGCCGCTTGAAAAAGTTCTTTCTTTACACTAAACCAATATGTTGCTGCAATGCAGTATCTCAAATACCTGGAAGCAGAAAGAACGAACCCCTCTTCATAACAGTATCCATTTATGATATAATCAGAAAAGGAACAAGCATTTGTTTCTCTTCTGATTATACAACACCTGTAATATCATACAGGACAAAAATTGCTGTCTTGTTCGCTGAAGTTTTAAGTTTTATGTCATAGTATATTTAAGGAATGGGGATTCGTTTGGATAATTATTTGCTGGAGATTATCAAGAATACAACTGAATATATTGAACACAACCTCTTAGAAGATCTGACCTTAGACAGTATCTCCGAAAATGTCAGCATCTCTAAATTCCATCTGCTTCGCATCTGGAAAGGTGCCACATCAATGGGTCTTATGGAATATGTCAGAAAAAGACGAATTGCATCATCTCTGGGTGATCTGATTCATGATCATCAGACGATAGATTTCATATCCTCCAAATATTCATTTGGTTGTGAGCGCACTTATAACCGGATATTTAAAGAAGAATACCATACTACCCCGGCTAAGTGGAGAAGGCATCCGGGCGCAGTTAAGATTCTCGATCGTTTTAATGCTGATTTTATGAATGTTGCCGGAGAAGGCTTGGTATTTTTCCGTTCCATTACTGTGCTTCCAGCATTTCAGATTGCCGGCCTTGAATATAGGATTGATATCGAAGAAAACATGAAGAATCAGATAGCAACCAAATATGCAGTAGATTTCTTTTATAACAGCCGGCCGGAAGTATTGAATCCGGTTGAGAAAGATGTATATATCGGTTATACGGCAATTCCTACGAAGAAATGCAGCTATACCCTCTACCAACCTTCGGTACAGATTAATCAGAACAGTATTATTGCGCCTAACATGCAAATCAAGAATATTAAAATGTATAAATATGGTGTTTTTACCTACCTTGGTCTCCACCGTCCAGAAGAGATATCTTCCAAGACATTAGAACCTATCTGGAATTATATTTATGAAACCTGGATGCCCACGATACAGTTTGATTTGAAGGAAGATTTTCGTTTCGAATACGTAAACTATGCCAAGTGTAACAAACAGTATTGTGAATGTGATTTGTATTATCCTATTTCCGCACTATAATTTTTTCTGTTAATATTAATCTCTATTATAAAGGTTGTAAACAACCTCCCTATTTATGATAGCGCCTAATATAACAGCTATCCAATAAGCACACAAAAACCAGATATAATGCAGTTCATAAATAGAGATACTTTTCTATTCACAACTACATGATTATATCTGGTTTTTCGTTGTTCCCGATAATCCTATTCTTGAAAATTCATTTTAAGATTAAAGTCTCCTATATTTTTGTAAAATTTGAAACTTAATATGAGTTCTATGATATATAGAACTTATCATGATTTTTGTGTAATTTAAACCCTGCATAATTTCTGTGAGATTTTAGTTTGATATGTTATTTTCGAAACTATTCCCCTATAGAACAAAATAATGATTATGCCGTAACATTGAAGGAAGTGGCCGCGGATGCTATTGCTTCTTCCCCTGTTTGACCATACTGGCTGGTGCGGCTCTGCATCATAGCTAATAGTTGGTTGCACTCCTCCTGAAGCTGTTTAATCAAATCTTCTTTTGAGGTCTTTTCTGTTTCTTTTTCCTGAGTCAGCTTCTTTTGAATCTTGTCTATCGTTGCTTTTAATTCTTTAATACTATCCTTAAGTTCAGCATCTGAAGAATCACTCTCTTCTAGTTTTGCTAATTCTTCCTGTTTCTCTTTTAATTCTTCAAATAGTTCCTCCATTGTCTGTTTTGACGAGGTTTCGATTGACGCGGTACTTGTAATACTTGAAACGCTTTCGCTGATTGCGTTGATTGCCATACTTTTCTCCATTCCGTCAGCATAGTGAAAAGATTTAATTCTTCACGCTGTTTTCAATTTTATTTTAGTTACTTGTTAGTGCATTATATGCATTTAAGATTCCACCAGAGGATACCTTTCCCTGCAGTGAATCCAGTTGCTCTGTTGAAGATAGTACAATAGCTTTTGCTTCTAGCATCGTGATGTCTTTGTAATAGGAATACGTCATTGCCGTAACTGCAGTTACCATCGGCGCCGACATTGAAGTACCTGACATATATCCATATTTGCCAGCGGCAATCGTACTTAAGATATAAGCTCCCGGAGCCGCAATATCAACACTTTCATCACCATAATTGGAGGAAGAATCAAGTTCTCCCGTAAAGTTAAGATTTGCTACCGAAATCACATTATCCAAATCAAAGGAAGCCGGATAGAGCGGTGTAACATCATTATCTACTCCATTACCCGCACGGTCTCCGTTACCTGCTGCACAGACAAACAGCATATCAGAGTCGGCTACTGCTTGTTCTAGTTCTTCGTCATAAGTTGTTGTTCCAAAGCTCATATTACAGATATCTGCGCCCATAGCTTCCGCATACTGAATAGCTTTCACTACAGATGCTGCGTCGCCGTATCCTCCTGACCCGCCAAGTGCTTTCACTATCATGATTTTAATGTTGAAATCAGAAGCAATTCCTTCAATTCCAATATTATTGATTGCTGCGCCAATACTTCCGGCTCCATGCGTGCCATGATCATATTCCGATGCATTTCTGCTGTTGTATACGAATGCGGTATTATTATAAAAATCCCATCCGTAAACATCATCGATATAGCCATTCTTATCATTGTCAATTCCATCATTTGCAGTTTCACCATTGTTAGTCCAAATGACCTCCGACAATTCTTCATTCGTATAGTCAACACCGGTGTCTATCAGTGCAATGATAACTTCCCTGTTCGCTCCCTGAGATAAACTCCATGCGGAAGATGCATCAATATCAACATCTTCTACCGCCTGAACTGCAGTCGTATTCGAATACCCGTAATAAGAAATTGTTCTTTGTGCATTTGTTACTACATTTGCTTCACCAAGTTCAGCTAACTCAATCGTATCTGCTGTTTCTGACATAGAATGCATTTTAAAAAAGTTGGACCGTCTGTTTCCTCCGCCTCCAGCTCCTGCATTAGGTACTTGGTTTGGTACCTGACTGGGTACCTGACTAGGTACCGTATTATTTGGGTTCTGTATCGTAGTGATATCCCCGATTTCTCCATCATAGATAGGAGTCGTAACCTGTACTGCAAAACTGCCGTCATTTTCTAGTGCCCACTGCTTTACCAAGTAAGAATCTTCTGTATTTGCTGCAGATATACCCATGGTAGAAGAAATACTATAAATGATATTCTCAGAATCTGATTCATTCGTCGTATCACTGCCTAAGATAAACACAGAACATATCACAATCGCTATTAATTCATATCTTCTTCTCATCGATATTTCCTCCTAATCACATAAAAATGTATCTTTTTAATTGTATACCTGCATGGTGCCACCCTCTGTAATCTCCAATGCCCAGAAGAACAAGGAACGAGCACCCCGTGCGAGTTTCGCAGTTCTTCTACGTGAGGATGTTTACTTCACGTTATGTTCTATGATATTAATTATAAAAACCGTTTGTGAGTAAACCGTGAGGTATTTGTGAAAAATGCAGATATGTTGTCAGAAAGTTTCCTTTATAGACCTTAATCGTATAAAACAAAAAAGATTAGATGCTGTCACAATTCAGAATTTGCATCTTCTAAATTGTTAAGGATCTAATCTTTATTATATTAATCCGAAAATCTGTACTAATCACAGCCTATTATTCGACTAACGATACCAATTCATAAGTACTTTTGGTTATGATAAAATCATAATTCTAAGACAATATCGGCATAATAATTAACTATATATTTTCTTTTAATTTACTGGATAGCGATGAAATCTCACTAAGTTTTGAAGATATATTCTTAACCGAAGTGTTCTGTTCTTGGATCGATGCAGATATATTCTGTATCATAGCAGAATTTTCTTCTGAACTAGCAACAACATTCTCGAGTTCTGATTGGATGGTATCGAAATGATTTTTAACTTTTTCAATAACAACAAATTCCTTATGCACCAATTCACTCGCTTCTCTCGTTGTAACATTAAGAGTCTGAAAGAATTCGGACAGATGAGACACTTCCTGTCTTCCGTTTGCAACTGATTCCGCACCAGAAGTTACTTTAACTGATACATCCTGAGTAGTTTCTGATAAGCGTCCTAGAATTTCCTGAATATTAGTAGCAGCTATTTTGCTCTTCTCAGCAAGATTTCTAATTTCATTCGCAACAACAGCAAAACCCCTGCCCTGCTCACCTGCTCTTGCAGCTTCAATCGAAGCATTAAGAGAAAGAAGATTAGTCTGTGATGCAATTGCATTAATCTCTGCTAAAATTGTATTAATCTGCTGCATCTGTTCTAATAAGTACTGTGTAGCTACTTTAGCTGAATTAACAGTAGAATCAATCTGCTCCATCGAATTACTTACATCAATAATTTCTACGCGACTTTTTTCAACAGCAACATCTACTTTCGCAAAACTATCTTCCAATTGATTGGCATATTTATAGTTCTTATCCATCTGTCGATTTGCTTCCACGAATTTATCATTAATGCGTACGTTGGACTGCGCAGCTTCTTCTAATACCTGAGTCATCTGTCCGGAAGCATCATTAATACTTTCCGAGAGTTGTGTGATATCTCTTATTTCGCCTTTACTTACAGATATGGACGTAAAAAGTTTTTCCGATATATCATGCGCCAGTTTAGAAGCCGCTTCTGTTTTTAAGTGTTCTTTCTGAATTTCTTCTAAAGCCTCTGTACTCTTTTTAACTAAATCCTCGCCTCTTTTTGTGGCAAAATAAAGCATAACTGCTGTACCAGCATATATAAATACTTCAACGAGTACAAATGCCATCTCATAACCAGCACCACCAATATACTTGGGAGCAACTACTACAAACACAGCACATATTGAAACATAAATAATAGAGTAATACTTCACAATAGAAGATTTAAAATAAATAGCTGCCATTGGCAGTAATATAAAGGAACATATAAATGTTCTATTACTTCCACCTTGTACGATTGACACTAGTATTGTGGATATTCCGATACAGGAAACAATCATAGCTCCTTTTATGGTATCATTCATTTTCAACACATACAAAACAGTGACAATGATTCCTACGACTAACAGTATGCCGATGGTACCAAAAGTGATTTTATTCCAGCCTCTTGTAGAATAAGAAATTGCTGATAATAAGAATGCACAAACCCAAGCAACAATCAGGTTAATTTTATGTAGTTTCTTCACGTGGTATACCTCCTAAATAAATACTATTTTAATATTGTATAATAATTACGAATATTACAACCATCTCAGTATAACATTTCTATTACAAACGTCAATGGAAATATCACAAATTATGAATATTATATGAAATTTTCATAAATAAAATTCATCGCAAACTTAATTATGTATTTCTATTCCAAAACTTATGCCCTATCCTCTAAAACAATGAATATTGAAAGGAAATAAGATCGTATTAAAATAGAGAGACGGAAATAAAGTGCCTCCTAAATGCCAGATAATAAAATCAACATTTAGGGTTTACTTTAAATCCATCTCCCTATCTTATCAATAATTATGAATTCAAAAAACTATTTAGCTGAATTCACAGCTGCTTTCTGTACAACTGCCATAAACGGTCCAACATGTACACTAACAGATGCTGCTAAATCTGCATCGGAAGCAATACCTTCGTCTGTTATCGCGATGCCACCAACTTCATCAGCTGTTTTACCAACTACAAAAGTTGAGAATGCATTTGCTTGCTCATACCATTCTTTACCGATAGCAGAAGCTGCTTTCATTCCATAAGCATCTTTCAATTCTTGTTTTGTCTGAAGTGTTGCTGTTAAATCAGAAGTAACTACTCCAACTGTGGAGAAGTTAACATTACTCTGAGATGCATCCACATAACTGCTTGTGATTTTTGCATCTTTATCTGTTGTAACAACAGAGTACATAGAGTATGCCTGTGCTAATCCCTCAGCTTCAGCGGTTGCTGCTGTTGACTTTGCGATATTAGTTGTCACGCCAAGTCCAAGTTTATCTGTGTTAGAAGCTCCTAAATCCTGAGCATTCGCTACTGCTTTCGTGATTGCAGCTATAAATCCACCAAGATGAATGGTTACGGATGCAGCTAAATCTGCATCAGAAGCTAAACCTTCTTCGTTGATTGCAATTCCTGATACTTCATCAGTGGTTTTACCAATTACATAAGCTGCAATTGCATCTGCCTGTTCATTCCATTCTTTACCGATTGCAGAAGCAGCTTTCATGCCATAATTTGCACCAAGTTCTTGTTTCGTCATAAATTCGGTCGCAATGTCAGTTACAAGTGCGCCTTCTGCTGTAAAATTAACTTTTGTCTGAGCCATATCAATTTTACAATCTAAAATCTTACCATCTTTACTTACTAATACTGCAACAATAGTAGAATCAACCTGTGCTAATCCGTCTTCTTCTCCAGCATCTTTAGAACTGGAAATAGAGGAAATTACTGCAAGTCCTGTCTTTGCTGCTTCTTCTTTTTTGCCACATCCGGTCATCATAGAAACTACCAGTGTTGTGCAAAGTAATAATGTTAATGCCTTTTTCATAATTTGTCTCTCCTTCTCTTTTTATTTCAATTCAGCCTATATTATAACTGAATGAATAAATATGTGTATGATTTCTAACTGTTTCAACGAATTAATCAGTTGAATAATGCGCTGACGAAAATCATGAAAACATCAGCACCCATAATAATGATGTAATTCTTTACTGACAGAACAAAAGTAGATGATTTATCCTGTTTTTGAAAGAATTTATTAATATTCCTTTGTACTATTATGATTGTTAATAAAGCAAATAAGCAAATCGGTGATAAAATTTTAAATGCTACCAATCCTACTAATACAATGTATGTCATATAGTAGAGTCCCGCAAAAAGGTATAAAGCTTTTCTTCCTATATAATAGGGCAGTGTATGCCTCTTTACCAGGATATCCTTCTCCAAGTCACAGATATTATTTGCCAGCATAATATTTGCCGTAGTACAAAACGGAATGATGGAGAACAGAAGCAGTGATACGATTGGAACTACCTGTAACTTTATAGATATCTCCTGAAAGCTGTAATCCAATAATAAGAAGGTTCCCTTCGGCATATTGATATATAGCAGGATAAAAGGAATCAAGAGTCCATAAAATATTCCTGATAATACTTCTCCTAGCGGTTGTCTCGATATCGGCAACGGTCCATAGGTATATAATATTCCGCATAGAAAGCAAATACCTCCGACAAGAAGAATAATAACATCCGTCCGGTAAGCCAAATACAATCCTGCAATACAGCTGATTCCAAACAGCACATAGATAATCAAAAGTGCTGATTTTCTATTAAATTGTAACATCTGTTGGTTATTCTTCGTATCAATATAATTATTTATCGCTGTTGTAGTAAGATCAAATACAAACATCGAAATAAAGAACAACAATGTTAAGATCCAATTAATTTTCTGCTCTTGATAGACTAAGAAGGCAATGGAATATAGAAAGGCAAACACACTGGTTATCTTCGTTCTTATTTCAACATAATCTAAAAATTTGCTAATCAGGGTATTCGTCCTCCCTTCCCTTTTGTATTCTGAAGATTGTTCTTCACTCAAAACAGTTAACCTGCTTAGGATAACCGTGAAGCTTGTTTTAATATAGCAATCAACTGCTCTTTCTTTATCTCAGACAATATCAGATTATTGATGATTTTCATCGACTTATTATAATATTTCTGTACCACTGATTTTGTGAATTTGATACCCTCTGACTTTGCTACCGCTTCATTAATCTGCTTTCTCGTCACATTTCCATTACTGGCCTGTGATTTGAAATTACTTATTTGTTCAAATGCATGAATTAAAGGTAAGGTAATAACTCCTTGCTCATAATCAGATTGTACCGGTTTATTCGCTACTTCTATGGTAGCATCAAAGTCCATACAGTCATCCGTTAATTGAAAAATCATTCCGATATAGTAACCTAATTGTCGGTACCTCTTTGCGATTATTTCTGTATTTCCCGCAAGAACCGCTCCGGCGTAGAAAGAGGCTTCAAATAGAGCTGCTGTCTTTCCCGATATAATCTTGAGGTACTGATAGATAGAGAGGTTAAAATTAGCATTATTAATGTGTTGATTCAACTCTCCTAAGCATACCTTTCCAACATAATCAGGCAGTTCAAGATCCAAGTAATCCTTCTTATTCTCAATATCCGCAGCCATACGGAGTGCCATACTCAGCAGATAGTCTCCACAGATGACGGCGGTTCTCTTGCCGTATTTCTTCTGAAGAGTGACATCTCCTCTACGCAAATCCGCATTATCAATCACATCATCATGTACGAGCGTAGCCAAGTGTAATATTTCAATTGCTGCCGCAATTTTAACCGCATTCAGAGAGATATCATCCTCTTCCTCCTCCGCACAGATAAGTACAGAGGCCGCACGTATTAATTTGCCTCGTGATATAGTCAAATGTTTCGTATATTCACGAATGATGATTGGCGATCTGTTCAGCGTATGATCCATTTCGGTTTTCACCAGCCGTACTGCCTCATCAAATTTAACTTTATTCTTGCTTTTTTCACTCACTATATTATTAGTCATTATAAATATACAACTTTCTTACAAAAGGTAGTTTTTTCCACCATTTTTTTAATGCTGGCATTGCATAATAGTCTAATCCTAAAGTTCTGCCTGCTCCGATTAATACTGCCACTCCGGCAAATATCATCCAGAAGGTTCCTAAATATAAACCGGTAGTACATACAAACATAACCTGAAGAACTAAGGAAACAGCTGCTGCAGGAGCTGTAAACAATCCACCCATCAGCGCAAGTCCAACAATAATTTCAGCGAGTACGATAAATATCTGCATTGCCATCTGTACTCCGTCATAAGGGAGAATCAACGTATTGACAAACCAGTTCATAATCGGTACATCCAGTTTAAAAGCCAGATCACTGATAGTAGATTCTGATAGTTTCGTTCCACTTACAAAAATCACTCTAAAAATTCCAAGAAAATTAAAATTGACTAGAACCTGTCCAGCTGCAGTTGCTACAGCTCCAGCTGCTCCTGCTGCTGCATCACCTGCTACGGTTGCGGAAGAAGTTGCATCTGCCGCTACGGTAATTGCTCTTGCTGTATGAGATGCTAAGGTCATAACCTTTGCTCCGGTATCGATAGAGGCTGTTGTGGCTGCCGATATCGCATCTGTGCCGGAATTTGCTCCTGGATTCAGAATACCTTCATACCAGGAATTTGCCCCACCGAAGAAACCAGTTAATTTAGGAGAAGTAAACCATCCCTCCACAATCTTCATAACACCTTCATATAACCAGACAGCGCCCAGCCATAATCGAAGTGGAACTAACAAAAAGCTTGGAGTTCGGTTGGAGAAATGTCCTCCGACGAAGCTTCTGCAGTTACGAATTGTAAAGAATTCATTCTTCACATAATGAAATACTTTATTCCATCCAAGTACCTGAATAAAATAAATAACATTGATAAAATGTTTCGCGAACATTGCCAAGAAAGAAGGCATGCTGAAGAAATGATTCGGCAGTCCGACATTACATACTGCGTATCGCCCGCCAATACTGACCATTACACCGTGGAAAGCAGGTTTGTATTGCTTCATTTCACCGGTTTTCGTAATATCAGCTACTATATTAAGTGCTGCGGTTTTCGAACTCTGCTCACAGTTTTCAACCATCTGTGGTACCGGGCGTTCTTCTCCCTCAGCAGTAAAGTACATATTGTCACCGATTACATAGACACTCTTATCTTTCGTGGAACGTAGGAAAGGATCTACCTGAATACGTCCGCTGCGTTCGCTTTCTAGTGTATTACCTGCTGCCTGCGTGATATCAGCGCTTTGAATTCCTGCTGCCCAGATAATTGTTCCGGCACTGTAATGCTTAATCTGATCTGCTTCTTTCAGCTCGATAAAATCTTGTCCGATTGCAGATACAAAAGCATTCAGTATTAATTTAACGCCCATCTTCTCAAGACGTCTTGCAACCTTATCCGATAACTTCTCCGTCAGATTAGGAATCGCTCTGCTTAATCCATCCACGTCAAATAAAGAAACATCGTTACGCTTAATGTCATACTTCTCACAGAGGAAGGGAACATACTCTGCTAATTCTCCGATCATCTCAACTCCGGTGAATCCGGCACCTACTACATAAAATGTCAACAATCTTTTTCTTTCCTCTGCGTTTGTCTCGCAGGCAGCTTTTCTAAAGGTATTATGAATATGATCCTTTAAGTTAACTGCATCTTCATAGGACCAAAGCTTATGTGTAAATTCCTCAGCTCCAGTAACACCATAATAAGTAGGTTTTGACCCAGCTGATAATACTAGGTAGTCATACTGATAAGATTCAATGGTTCCAATTACTGTCTTTTTCTCAAAATCGATTGATGTTACCATGTCCAGTTTCACATCAACTTTTCTACCTGCAAATACTTTAGACAAGCTGATCTTGATACTATCCTCGTCCACACGGTTTGCTGCTACTTCATGCAGTTCCGTAAGCATCGTGTGAAATGGATTCTTATCAATGATAGTGATATTCACATCCTGCTGTTTCTTTAATTTCTTAGCTAGCTTCTTCGCTGTAAGAATACCTGCATACCCTGCGCCAATTATTACGATTTTCATTTCTGCTTCTCCTTAACCATCAATTATATATAACTTTAAGGTACTATTTCAGCTGATTGCATTTGTTAATAATTTAACGTTCGTTCTCAAAAAAACAAATACAATAAGTTAATCTATATTTCTTATATCGGATCACTTCTATCATAACATATAGTTCAATTTTTGAAAATACTTTTTTGAGCAAAATAGTAATTATGTTTACTTTTTTACAACTTTCTTTCGATTTCGTTATTTTTTTTATGCAATATCATCATCGCAATTCAGCACCAATCACATTTTTCCCATTCTATTAGTATGATTTAGCATGATTCAAGAGGAATACTGCTATAAATTTTATAAAAACAGTGCTATAATGAAACCAGTCAATACGAAAAAAATCGTATTATCACAAAACAAAATATCGCGAAGGAGACAACTATGGAGAAAAGAGCTTTTGGTAATACCGGTTTACAGACTTCTATCTTAGGATTCGGCGGGTTTCATTTACTTGAAATTCCTGTTTCAGAAGCAAATTATTTATTGAACCGCTATTTGGATGCAGGCGGTAATTATATTGAAACTGCTGCCAGCTATGGTAACGGTGAGTCAGAACGTAAAATCGGTGTCTGCGTATCTGGCAGACGAAACGAATACATCCTCACCACCAAAACCGGGGAACGTTCAAAGGAAGGATGTTTGAAGTCCTTGAATCAAAGCTTACTTAATCTACAGACCGATCATGTTGATCTCTTACTTATGCATGCAGTTGGTACTATGGAAGATTTAGATCAGATTCTTGCTCCAGGTGGTGCTTTAGAAGGCGCTCTGCAGGCTAAGAAAGAAGGTAAAATCAACCACATCGGTATTTCTATGCATGGACAGCCGGATGTCCTCATCCGCGCCCTGAAAGAATATCCTTTTGATGCTGTCATGACTACTATTAATTATTATGACCATTTTAATTTTCCTGAGATTCAAGAAGAGCTGGTGCCTCTTGCACAGGAAAACTATACCGCTATCATTCTAATGAAACCAGTTGGTGACGGACTTCTGTGGTGTTCTGCCAAACCGGCCTTCCGCTATGCCTTCAGTCAACCTGTCTCCATCGTTGTTGCCGGTATCAATAACCGTGATATGCTGGAATCCGATTTGAATTATGCCAACGAATATATTCCTATGTCACCCGAAGAGATAGAAACCTTATATACCGAAGCTTATGAACTAGGCAACTATGTATGCCGTCAATGTAATAAGTGCCTCCCCTGTCCCGAGGGAATTCCAATCCCTGAGATTTTTAAGTATGAAGGATATTTTGACCGTCAGATGGCAAGTGGCGTAATCACGAATGTAGCTGATTATGCACTTAGAGAACGCTTACGTTTTTGGTACGGGAATAAGGATATGGCAATGGAACGTTATTCAAAGCTACGTGTCAAAGCTGACCGATGCACCAAATGCGGTGTCTGCATGTCCAGATGTCCTTACCAGATTGATATCATCCAAAAACTTAATTTTGCAGATTACAAATTAGCAGAGAAAGAAATATTTTAATCTTCTAATAGAAAAGATTCTATTTTTCTATTAGAACGGATAAAACGATAGAAATAAAATAACGAAGACGGCGGGGTAATTACCCTACCGTCTTCGTTATTTTATTTCTAACTTTAAACATATTAATATTCTATGAAGATGTAATGAAAGTCCTAAAATTTCCTAATCGCTTCTTAAAGCATCAATCGGATTCAGTCTGGCCGCTTTACGAGCCGGCATATAACCAAAACCAATACCGATTGCAGCTGATACGCTAAACGATAATACGATTGCAAAGAGTGTAGGTTTTGCTTCTATTCCGAAGGCATTCCCTAATATAATAGTGGTTATGCTTCCAATAATAATTCCAATAATTCCTCCCATGGTGCTAATTAAGGCTGCCTCAACTACAAACTGCGCCATAATATTTTTACGTTTCGCACCCAGGGATTTACGTATACCAATTTCTTTGGTTCTTTCTACTACAGATACTAACATAATATTCATAATACCAATTCCTGCTACTAATAATGAAATACCTGCAATTCCTCCGAGCACCGAGGATAATAATGTGGTCATCGTATTAATGGTAGCAAGCAGTTCCGTCATACTGGTAACGGTATAAAGCTCTTCATTCATCATCGTTCCATAGAGATAATTATCAAGCAAATCCTCCGCTGTGGAGACATAATCTGTATCAACACATCCAAAAGTAAAACTAGATATATCTGCAGTGCCTGCCAACCTTGCTGCATTGCTATAAGGAATATAGATAATATCATCCGATGAGTTTTCTTCAGAATCTGCTTGTTCTTCTTGGATTCCAACAATGGTATATACCTGCCCATCAATTTTCAAGGTATCTCCAACACTTGCATTTCCATCGAATAATTCATCCACGATATAGGTTCCGACTACACAGGCACTATAACGATTTTTAATATCTGCATACTGTATGAATCGTCCAGTAGATATTTCCAGAGTATTGATATCCAAATAGTCCTCGCCCACACCGATAACCGATGTTTGAGACAACGAGTTACTGCCGTTCTTTACCGTATAACTTCCACTGACACTTGGTGTTACTCCTGTAAATATGCTGCTGTTTTCTTCCGCAAATTCATACATATCCTCTACGCTGACGGTACGGGTATCCGTATTCGTAACGGAAACAGAGACAATATTCGTTCCCATATCTGCAAAGGTATCAACCACATAAGTAGTAACGCCAGTAACTAGTCCCAGCAATGTGATTACCGATGCAACACCAATGATAATACCCAGCATGGTAAGAAAAGAACGCATTTTACTTCTCAAAATACTTTTTAGTGCTAGTTTAAAGGCCTGTCCCATTCTCATATTATTTCCTGTGCCTCCTTCAACCTATCTGAGAGTTCATCAGAAATAATTTTTCCGTCTTGTATTGTTACAATACGATTCGCTTCTTCGGCAATTGACCGATCATGGGTAATCAATACAATCGTATTTCCTTCTTGGTTTAGCTCTTTCATAAAATCCAGAAGTTCACGACTTGTTTTTGAATCTAATGCTCCTGTTGGTTCATCTGCAAGAATCAGGGATGGATTTCCTGCCAAAGCTCTTGCAACTGCTCCTCTTTGCTGCTGACCTCCGGACAACTGATTCGGATAGTTTCTCCACTTGTCTTCAATTCCAACCTTCGTCAGTGCTTCCATTGCAATTCTTTTTCTTTCTTTTTTCGCTATCCCTGCATAAAGTAGCGGCAGTTCCACATTTTCAAGTAAGTTTTGCTTTGTAAGCAAATTATATTGCTGGAAGATGAATCCAATGGTCTTATTACGTACTTCAGCTAACGCATCGTCTTTCATCTTGCTGACATCCTGCCCTTTTAATATATACTGTCCCTTTGTCGGAACATCAAGGGCACCGATGATATTCATAATCGTAGACTTACCGCTGCCCGATTTACCAACAATGGCTACGAACTCACCTTCCATGATGGACAGATTAATTCCATCATTTGCACGGACCTCAACCTCACCCATCTGATAAATTTTATATAAATCAATTAGCTGTATCAGAGGTACCGTAGCTTTTTGTTCTGCCTGTTCATTTAACATCGTAATAACCATGCCTTTCTCTCTGCTTATTGTCCTGGCATTCCGCCGCCACCACCGCTTGGCATTCCGCTAGCATCAGAGGGTCTTTCTCCGGTCATTCCTCCGGAACCAAATCCAGTCATTCCATTCATCGTTGTAACTGCTTCAGAAATACGTACGACATATAATTCCTCGTCTCCGGTAAGGCCACTGATAACCTCTACATAATCGCCGTCTGTGATACCCGTCACTACTTCAACTTCTTTAAAGCCTGCAGGTACATCGCCTACTGCTTCTAGAACGGTATCGTCCTTCACATATACAACATCTCCACGCATCAGGGCATCACTTGGAATAGCAAGCACGCCTTCCACTTTTTCAATAATAATCTCGCCCGTTACATTCATTCCCGGAAGCAGATCACCGACATCGGTAATCTTTACCGTTACCGGATACTGCGTAACACCCTGGCTTGCCGTACTTTGAATGCTGACATTTGTAATGATGCCGCTAAATGTAACATTGTCGAATGCATCTGCCGTAACATCCACTTCCTGACCGACTTCAACACTCATAACATCAAGTTCATCTACGCTCATTTCAAAAGTCACTGCAGACAAATCATATATGGTACATAGGGTTGTCTGGTTATTAATGGTGTCACCTGCAAGTGAGTTTTTGCTGATTACTTTACCAGTAATCGGAGCAGTGATACTATAATCTGTTCTGGTATCAATAATATCCTGCATGGAGGTCTCTGCATCTTCGATTGAATCTTGAGCATTGTCCACGCTTTCTTGCGCATTATCTAGCGCATCTTCCGCACTTTCAACTTTTGTTGCATAAGGTTCCAGCTGATCATTAACATATTCATCACTAATTGAATAAATAACATCTCCTTCATCAATCTCGCTGCCTTCTTCAATTTTCAGAACACCGATTTCACCTGACTCCTCTGCCGTCATGACTGCAGAAGTAAGAACGCCGAAAGTTCCCAAATCGCTGCTGTAAAGGTCGCCGATAGAAGCGGTTGCTGTTGTCTGCGTGGTGATTCCGCCAGGATTCTTCACCTGAATCGTTACCTGATTCACCAACCTGCTGCCAGTCAGAGTTTCATCAATACTGCTGACCTTTGTCACAACTCCCTGAAGTACTTCATCACTGGATTCAATCGTAATTTCCGCTGTTTTACCAATCAAGCTCTTGCTTACATCGGAAGCCGCGAAAGGGATTACTAAAAGCATTGAGCTATTATCATATACTTCTGCAATCTGGGTACCTTTCTGTACGGTATCTCCCGCTTTCACATATAGTGTTTTTACAACACCAGTCTCTGTAGCTTTCACATTGACATCACCGTACTCTGACTGAGCTTCTCTATAATCTGCTTTTACTTCTGCAAGATCAGCAACTGCATCATCATAACTGCTAACTGCTTTATCATAGCTCTTCTGTGCTCTATCAATCGCAGTCTGTGCTGTCTCAATCTTACTATCTAGAGTATCTGTCGCAATCTGGTATAATACCTGTCCTTCCTGAACAGTATCTCCCTCTTCAAAATCGGCGGCAATTACCTCACCTTCTACGAGAGTTGTAATCTCATAGGTATTGAGAGGTTCAATCGTACTAGAGGCTGATAAGACATTTTGAATATCCCGGGTTTCCACTTTAGCAGTTGTAACCGAATCCTCTGCCGAGTTTTGATTTATCTTGCTTACAAAGAATTTTTGGTATGCAAAGATACCCGCTGTCACAATAACTGCTAAAATAATTACCCACTTAATAACTTTCTTCCATTTTATCTTCGAGAATATCCGCTTCATTATTTTTACCTCACTCCGTTTAATTAATGCTTTCCGCTACAATAATTCTGATACGTCCACCATTGGCACTTGCTCTGTCATAGTATGCTGTTAAGTTATATTTCAGTAAATCAGAAACTTTATCAATTGTAGTTGCAACATACTCATCATCCACCACACAATATACATCATAATTAGATGCTAATGTAAATTTGCCTGTACTGCTTTGTATGGATGTCGATCCAATTCCAGTTACGGAAGCTGCAATTAACTTGTAGGAGGAGGTAATCTCATCATCTTCAAAAACGAAGCCGGTAGCTCCTTCTTCCATATTCAGTGCGGATAAGGAACTTGTACTCAGCGTTCCTGCATTTCCATCGATCATATAGCCATAACTCATTTTGCTTGAATTGCTTGCTGTACCCATACCTGTGAATATTCCGTATTTGTCCAGATCACCACTTGCATCGTATATAATCAATTGGCATATTTCGTTCATCTCATTGAGTTCATAATAATACAGAGAGTTAGAACGCAGTGTCACGCCTGCCAGCCTCGTTGGGTAAAGGCTCTTATACTCACCATTCTTAAGATCAAGAATTTTTACATTTGCTGCTAAATCCGTAGTTCCAAACCTACTTGCATCCGCATTAAAAGCATTGTCAGAAATATTGTTATTTGATGTTGGTTTACTAACCGTTGCTGCACCGTCTTTATAGCTGATGCGAATTATTTCATCGGTTACGAAAGTAAGAACATCATCATCGTAATCTTGATTATATTCATTGCCCGCAGCATCCACGAAAGTAGCATAAGCCATACTTTCATAATCCCCATCCGTATTTTCCACCAAATGTGTTCCGACTGATAAGACAACTCCTGTGATTGTTGTATTAAGTTCATCTATACTTAACACTGCAGCTACTTCGTCATCTTTACCAAGGAGCAAGGTGATGATATCGCCTTCTTTTACATTACCGACAGAAGAAAATGCTAATGCTGCAGCACTGGTACCCAGCGTATAGGTATTGCCTGCTACCGTTACGGATTCCGGTGATAGATAATCCGGGTTAATGGACTCTACCGTGCCAGTAACTCTGTCATCATATGCCCAAATTGTTTTAAATGTCTCTGAAT
>JBASOB010000160.1:0-1658 GCA_049657865.1 Mobilitalea sp. | reverse complement strand
GGTAATTACTATATCCTTGTTATCCAAATTATTCATCTCCTTTCTGCTTATTACTTTCCATATCGCGAATTTTATCTCTGAACTTTGCTGCAGTTTCATATTCTTCCTGCTCAATTGCATGTTTTAATTCATCTTTTAACTTTGCTATATCTTTTTGTACTTTGTAATTGCCTCCTGCTCTTTTGGGTATTTTGCCTGTATGAGCATCATATCCCTGAATACTTTTTACAACCGGCATTAGTCTTGGTTTAAATGTATCAATGCAATGACTGCACCCAAATTTCCCTATTTTTTTAAATTCTTCATAAGTCATTCCGCATGTTGAACATCCTTTTGCAGGCAAATAAGTTGTTGTATTAAAAGCATTGTTCAACATTGCTGAAAATAAGTTTTCCATTGAAAAACTCGAATTTAATATAGATTGATTTTTCTTTGCACATTCTTCGCACAAATGACTTTCTGTCTTCTTTCCGTTTATAATGTGAGTCACATGTACTTTAGCTTCATTTTTACCGCATTCATTACACAGCATAGCAACCTCCTGTAATTCATCAGTCACTTTCAACTGATGATAAAATCATTTCCTTTAATATATCTGCTCTAAGTTTGTTCCTGTCTTCATAGACAGTAACATTTAAAGCTCTTTCACTTATTGCACTCTTAATAATTTTTTCTTCTCTTAAAGATATTATTTCCCTGTCCAACAAAGCATGTATTAAATCATGAGCTTTATTAAGTGTGATGCTGTTACCTATACTGTCATTTAACAAACTCTCAAGCTCATCCTTCATTGATGTTCGGACTTTGAAAATTCTTATATATCCTCCTCCACCCCTTCTGCTTTCAATTATGTAACCCCTGTCATTATTGAAACGTGTAGTAAGAACATAATTAATTTGAGAAGGTGAGCAATCAAACTGATGTGCTAGAATATTGCGTTGAATTTCTAGGGTTCTGTAGTTGTTTGCTTCCATAAGTTCTTTTATAAAGTCTTCAATTATATCGCTTAAATTAGACATTTTATCACTTCCTGTATAATACTGACTTTAACTTTGACTTTCTTTGACCTTTAATATATATTATACTAAAACATATTTTTTCTCAAATACTGATTTATATTAATATTGCTCAAATTTAATTAATTTATTGCATTTTGCGGTAATTAGTTTTTTATTTCTCATTTTTTCTTTTATATTCTTCATTTATATTTGCTTTTTTAACTTTAATGTTCAAATATTTTTGACAGATTTTTTTATTTTAACAATAAATATATATGAAATGTTAAGCTTTATGTAGTATAATAGTTTATTATACAAATTCGAATGACAGGAGATTCTATTATGCCAAAAGAGATTTCTTTGCTATGTAAAGGTTATATTTTAACTTCTCATGAAAGATGTAAAAAATATAATATGAATTATAACCAGATATATTCAAGTAAAATTCTAGATGAAAAAGAGCTTTTTAGCAAAATGGAAGAAAACAGAGAACTTGTTCTTGCTGCTGCTCCAATTATGAATAAAATATATGATTTTGTAAAAGGTTCAAACTTTTTTTCAATTTTAACGGATAAGGACGGCTGTATTCTTAATGTAATAGGTGATGAAGATATATTGTCAGAAGCCTTCTCATTTAAAATGATACCAGGGGCATATATG
>JBASOB010000159.1:0-4963 GCA_049657865.1 Mobilitalea sp. | reverse complement strand
GTCTGAAGATCTTTCGTATAGATCTCTCCGCCATTTAAGGAATTTGCTGGTAATGTAATCGCAAGGATTCCTTCCTCTATTGCAACATTTTGTTCTAATAATTTGCTTCTTCCTAATTTGTGGGCAGAAACCACCCATCTGTTTTCCTCTAATGTCAGAAAATTATCTTTCACCTGGTAGACCAGGAATCCTTTCTTATCTTTTTTCTGTATGATCTTTTCTTTATCTGTCCCTTCCGTATCTTGTTCCCATACGATAAGTTCTGCATAATATCTTCCCGTTTTAATATCTTCCGGGACAGTCCAGCGTAATCTGTAATCTTTATTTGATTTACCGGGAGTAATAACCGTCTGAACTATATTAGAAATGATATTATCCTCTTTATCATAGATATTGTATTCTATAATTTGTTCTTTTTCCCAAGTTCCAGCATTATGAAGCGTAATTTTTGTCTGAACCGTACTAGAAGGATAATAATCCCATTTAGGGAACACAATTTTACCGGCCACAATATCTTGATATATATTTGCACTCACGATTTGGATTGGATTTATTACCTTTATAATCGCATTACTCTTCTCTTCGGATAATGTAGTGCCTATAATTAAAGCAAGAATCAGTAATTCCTTCACCATCCAAACCACCTTTCCTATTCTTGGAATTTATTGAATCGTTTCAAAGTATTTCTGTATGATTTGGTAACTTGATTTTAATCTTGCCACATAGTTTGGAGTAGTCCATGACTCCCATTGATAAGGTGTTTCAGAGTTAAGTATATCCTTCGTCTTATTCGCCTTCGCGTCAACTAGATTCACGGATATCATAATTCCATCAGTAATTACCGTTCCAATCTCATCCCTTATTGGGTTCTTGATGATTTTCTCATCATAAAGGACTCTCATTTCTGAAGGATCTGTAAAATTCAAACGGTTCCACGGAATTCGGATCATAATTATATTATCCTCCATATTCCAATTATAATAATTATTATCCGTCAAATCTCCATAATTAAGTATACTGCAGTTATGATAGGAGGCATCAATTTTAGTTCCATCTTTTGTCACCGTTCCAGGATTGATATTCATAGAGATTTCCTCAAAAAAACCATCCGAACTAGAATAAGACGAATATAATCCCTTCGTAATATTATAACCTGGGTGAACTAATAATTTGGCATCTTCCAGACTCTTGATATCCAGTACAAATTCAAGTCCAAAAGGAGCACTGGTATTAAGTTCTGGATTAAACTGATATTCTCCGCTATCTCTGCCATAAGTATCTAGACCGATATAAAGTCGTTCTGTTGTAAAATCTATTTCCTTCGCTAGTGTAACGTTAAGATATAGATATGATTCATCCTGGCTAAGTTCCACGGATGAAATCTCCTCTGTACCAACCATAGCATAGGTTTTCTTGCTCGTTTTCGCAGATTCCATTGCCATGATTCCATAATTTTGTTCCGGATCAACGATGTTGTGCCAAAAAATATGACGTTCATAAGGTATCATATAGGGTTCTGTGATCCAGGTTTTTTTCGCCCATTCATCCATCCATTCAAATATAATTCCTCCGGCATAATTCTCGTTCTCGATTGCTTTCATCATTCGAACAATACCTTCACCCTGTGCCTGTTCTGTTTGTCCGCCATGATGATAGCCATCCATGCTGTTATGCGCATTACCCATACCCGTCGCTATACCAAACTCAGCTACTAGAGCCGGATATTTTGATTGGCTTGCAATAAATTCCTGCAGATAGCCACCATAGCGAAAAGTTCCTTCTTCATCTTCATAATCCGCATATTTGCTCTCATTATTAATAAAGTCAGGATAGTTCGGATAAATATGATATGCTCCAAAAAATCCAGCCTTAAGCTCTTCTGTGATTGAGATATGATTGATATCAACAGATTCTTTATCATTATACAGTAGGGATTTATCGCCGGTAGCATTCCATTCAGAATCATGTTCCGTTACATCGAGTGTCGGCCAGGATACAATAGCAACCGGATGCTGCCAGTTGTAGTAATTGAATTCATACTCCACTGCATAATCACAGTTCATTGCTAGCCAGCCTTCGGTAGCACTTGCCTCCGAAGTTGTAGATAGATAAGTTCCCGTATATACATACTCATCATTTAAAATGTCGGTTTGGGACACTTCTTCTGGATCCAGCTCTCTTCCTACCAGATATCCAATGATGTATTCGGAAATATCGGCAGTATAGATACCATATGCTCTCCCGACACGTTCATCAATTCGAGCAGTCCCATGCACCGCATTGATTACATTCTCTATTTCCTTCTTATATGCTTTTTCATATTCAACATTCAAATAATTCAGATCTGCCGGCTCTTCCTCTGGCCAGATTTCCTGAAACAGCCATAGCAACTGATCCGGATGTGTTAGATTATAATAATCCAGTGCAGTATAGAATTCCGGAGGTAACAGGGTATAAATACGAATGGTATTCGCATTCATTGCTCCTATCTGTTCAAACCATTTATAATAGACCATCTCATCAGTCGGAAACTCCGTAAACCACTTGCCTGGTAGAGCTGCACCGATATTCACGCCTTTGATGGTAATATCTTTCCACTTACCACCCTGCATGATCTGGAAACCGGTTCCTTCTGCTTTTGCTGTCATTTGCGCTTGATTATTTTGAGTTGCTTCTCTTTGTGTATCAGCAGTTTTTTCTTTCACATCTCCTAAAATCTTATGCATAAGTGGAACATAACAGTTCCAATAGAATATTCCTGCCTTATCCTCCCTGAAATCTGCTAAAATCCGATTGATATTTTCAATTTTATAATACTTACAGAGATCATATTCTGTAATCATTTCTGCATAATCGCCTGCAAAATAATAAGCGGTGTATTGTGTATTCGCAAAACGAGTGATTGCAGGAAACGAAGTTGTAAGACCGGAATCCTCTAACAGTTTTTGACCGGAGGCCGTTAAATCCATCTCATAAGTAGCGATCGTCTCTTTGCCTAACTTGGTAGTAATGATTTCAAACCAGTTATAGTAAGGAATCTTCTCTTCTACTTGAAATTCCCTCTGATACTCTTTTCCAAATACAATAGTTAGACCTTTTGCATTGATATCTACTTCATCCTGCAGAACGATTACCTGCCCATCACTAGATGCAAGTACGTATCCACTATCTGAATAGTTCCAGGTGGTGTGTTCATTTTTCTCATACTGATCTATCATCACTGAAGATACTTCGATATCTTTCGTTAAATCATCATAGTATTTCCCTGCCCATCCGGTCCAGTTAATTCCAAATATCTTCTCAAGTTCTTCTCTGCTCCCAGAATCCGTCGGTTCCTGTAAAATATTAAACTCACCGATAATCGTTGTCCCATTGGCAAGATTGTTGCGGATTGCGAAGAGATCTTCACTGTTCATTCCTCCATATACCAGTTCTGAATCAGCTGCTGTATTGGAGGTCGTATATCCATCGCTGGTGTGTATTCCATAGGTATCTGCAAGATAAATCAAGTTAGGCTGTTCGTAATTAGAGGGCAGTTCCGTTATCTCATAGCTTTCCTGTCCTAAGGACTTAAAACCATAATAATCTTCTGCATACACAAATGGATTTTCTGTCTTCTTATTAAGAATCTTTTCATGATTAAGCTCCCACATAATTCCCATATGTTCACGGTATTGATCTGCAGGAACTGTCTTATCCAGTATCCAAACATTTAAAGAAGTTTCTGGTTGGTATCTCCAGTAAAGCATTGGTCCTACAATAATTCCAATAATTATTACCAGAACTAAAATAATAGCAATATTCCAAAAGGTCACTTTTTTCTTCACTCAACCATCTCCTTAGTCTCATTAATTATATTAATTGTACCATAACAAAGTACAATTAACAATTTATTCTAAGAATAACGAGATTCTTTTTATAATATTTCAGTTTTTATAATCAAATTTCTTACTGGTATAGAATGATATGTTAAATTATTATTCTATTTGCATCAAATTAACTGTTTGAAATCAAGCTGTATAAATTTAGCTATATAAATTTAATAGTATAAATCAAATAATCTAAATCAAGTACTAACCGAGAAAAGAGAAATCAACTGAAGTCGATTTCTCTTTTTCTTATAACTTCTAATTAAATTCCATCATAAACTTAGCTTAATTGTACTCTTTCCTTAGACATATTAGCATAAATAAATTCCATCACTGTTTTCCGTGTCAAGCCCATATCCTCTTTGGGTAGAATACATGCGTTCATTTCATCGGTATAGACAATAATACTTTTACCAGTCGATACCACTTTATAAAGTTTTGACCATGATTGAAACTGTTTTTTATCTCCTGCTAGAATTGCTATTCCATGTTCTGAAATAATGTAATGAATTTTATTAGGGTGAGCAGATGCCTGCTCCATTTGTTTTTTAGCTTTCAAATAAATCGTGAGCGGGATATAAATCATCGCCAATAATCCAAAGCAAAAAAGCAATAGATTACCGGTTATAAAAAATCCAACCAGCAAAACTAATCCGGCAATTTCTCCTGATAATCCCTTCCAAGTAGAGAATGCATGTTTCAGCATAAAATCATAGATTTTTGCCACTGTCATTTCCACATCGAATTCCACTATCATAATTCACCTCCGAATTCTTATCCTAACTCGCATGATTTTGTAATACTGTTTTCTAGTTACTCCATTGCCACTATTATGATACCCCGAATTATATCAGGAAATCGTCCCTCTTCGGATTAAATACATCTACTAAAACACCATCTTCTAGCGCTAATACCCCGTGCATACTCTCAGAAGGTATGTAAATACTATCACCTTGATGAACAATATCTGTCTTGCCTTCTATTGTAAATTCAAAGCTTCCTTTCCCCACATAGGTAATCTGTAAATGGGGATGTGAGTGCATATTTCCTCTTGCACCTTGTTCAAAAGTAATTTCACACATCATAAGTTCATC
>JBASOB010000158.1:0-15924 GCA_049657865.1 Mobilitalea sp. | reverse complement strand
GTAGTAGAATCGCTAGCCCTTGGAATTGACCGAATGAAGCTTGAGATTATTACGATATTAAAGGAACTTCTTGCAAAAGATGGAATCAAAATTCGCGGAGTCTATGAACGAAGTGATGCCAAGGTGCGTACACAGGAAGGAATGGAACGAATCAAAGGGTTCATAGGAGATTCCTTTGATACAAAAGTTGAGATTATTGAAAATGGCGTTAAATATCTAGTCGATGTAGCAGAAGGCCAGAAGACAGGCTTCTTCCTAGACCAAAAATATAATCGTGCGGCTGTCGGAAGACTTTGTAAAGATGCCAGGGTACTCGATTGCTTTACGCATACCGGCTCCTTCGCTTTGAATGCAGGAATCTGTGGCGCGAAAGAAGTAATCGGTGTGGATGCCTCTGAACTTGGAGTTGCACAGGCTACTGAAAATGCTGCTCTCAACGGACTATCGGATAAAGTAAAGTTTATTGCTGCGGATGTCTTCGATCTATTACCTGAATACGAGAAGAATGGTGAAAAATTTGATGTTATCATTCTAGATCCTCCAGCATTTACGAAGTCCAAGAATTCTGTCAAGAATGCAGTCAAAGGGTATCGTGAAATCAATCTTCGTGCAATGAAACTAATTAAGGATGGCGGTTATCTGGCTACTTGTTCTTGTTCTCATTTTATGACACCGGAATTGTTCGCCGAGACAATTGGACAGGCAGCTAAGAATGTTAAAAAGAGAATCAGGCAGGTGGAATACCGTACACAGGCACCTGATCACCCAATTCTGTGGGCAGCAGATGAATCTTACTATTTAAAGTTCTTTATCTTCCAAGTTGTTAACGAGAAGTAAGCTAATCATTAATATTTCAAAGAAAATAATGGAGTTGAGCATATGACATATGAAGAAGCACGTAATTTTATCGAGGATTCCAATCAATATGGTAGTATTCTGGGCCTTACGGCAATTACAGAACTAATGAATCGTTTAGGCAATCCTCAGGATAAGATAAAGGTAATCCATGTAGGTGGAACGAATGGCAAGGGCTCAACTTCTGCTTTTATTACTTCGATACTGGCATCAGCCGGTTACCGAGTGGGAAGATACATTTCTCCGGTAGTATTTACCTGTCTTGAGAAGGTTCAGATCTCCTATATGGACACGAAGCAGTCAGGTATCAAGCAAAAAGATATTCTGAATGATTCTGAGGACAACAGAATTATTCAACCAGGTATCAAGCAAAAAGATATTCTGAATGATTCTGAGGACAACAGAATTCATCAACCAGATATTAAGCAAAAAAATATTCTGAATAATTCTAAGGACAACAGAGTTCATCAACCAGATATCAAGCAAGAAGATATTCTGAATGATTCTAAGGATAACAGAATCCATCAACCGGATATAGATAAGATTATTACAGAATATATTACGGAGCAGGGTGTGTGTGATGCAATTGCATCTATTCAGCGTGTGTGTGCTGCTATGGTGAAGGATGGAATGGCACATCCAACTCAATTTGAGATTGAAACGGCAATGGCAATGTTATATTTGTATCATGAAAAAGTTGATTTTGCAGTAATCGAAGTCGGTATGGGTGGAAGACTGGATGCAACCAATATTATGAAAGCTCCACTGTGCTGTGTACTTACCTCGATCAGCATGGATCACATGCAGTATCTTGGAGATACCTTAGAATTGATTGCGAAGGAAAAAGCGGGAATCATAAAAAAGGGATCCATTGTTGTCACTGGAAATAGGAATCCAAAAGTAATCAGTAGGATAAAAAAAACTTGCGAAGAGTGTTGTGCAGATCTTATACCTGTTGATTCCAGTACAGTTACGGACATCAGGTATTTATCACATATGACGATTTTTAAATATAAAGGGCAAGAATACGAAATACAGCTTCAGGGAGAATACCAGATTGAGAATGCTCTATTGGCAATTAATACAGCGCTAGCCCTTAAAAAAGTGGGATATGATATCGATCCTCAGACAATTAAAAAAGGGCTCTTTCACGCAAAGTGGAGAGGAAGGTTTGAGATACTATCCACCAATCCTTATCTTATTATTGATGGAGCCCATAATGAAGATGCGGCTCAGCGCCTTAAGAAATCATTAGAGCTATATTTTCCAAATCGCAGATTGATATTTGTGATGGGAGTGTTGGCGGATAAAGAATATAAGAAGATATTGAGTATTATTGCAAAGTCAGCAGACCTGATTATTACCTTAACACCGAATAATGGCAGAGCATTGGCCTCTTCCATATTAGCGAAAGAGGCCATGAAATATGTAACTCATGTAATTGATGCCGGAAATGTGATAACAGCATTGAAACAAGCAGTAAAAGCCGCTCATAAAGAGGATGTGATTGTTGCCTTTGGATCCCTGACTTATCTTGCTGAAGTATCCGATTATGTAGATTCTTTGGAGTAGGAATCTGCTCTGTGGTTTCCTTGGAGCAGGAATCAAATCTTTAGTTTTTGTAGAGTAGGAATCTGCTCTTTATTTTTTAGAGCAGGAATCTGATCTTTTATTTTCTGTAGAATATGATATCTACGATATCATTAAAGATGGACCTTCCTATTCAGCAGCACGTAAATCTGGAGGATTAAAAGTACTGATATCATTAATTCCATCTGCTGACATGATATAGGTGTTGGTGGAATCAAAATCTTTAAAGAATACATAATTTTCAGTTACATGAATCTGTTTATAATTACCATCGAGTAGTTTCTCTTCCTGCATCGTGGCTAGATTAATTCTAGCTATACGATTATTTTTAGTATCATCCACTTGATAATATAGATACTGGCCAGAATTCGTAATATTGTAGGTAAAGCAACGTTCGTCAACAATTACAGTACGATTCGATCCGTCTAAATCCATTCTGCAAATCTTATATTTATCATCAAGATCGATATAATAGATATAACCACCTATAAAAATCGGATATTGAAAATTACCAGGTATCATGGTATGAGAGGTAAAGCTATCTAGATCAATAGCATTGATATTATGATCTTCTGAAAAACCGGTATAATATAATAAATTGTCTTTTGACATAATTGGAACTACAGTGTCTTTGACTAATAGTCGTTCCTGGGAGTCGTCAATTTTATTACGATATAGATACCATCCGGAATCCACATCATAACGTTGATAATAAACAAAATTACCGAATAAATTTAAATGTGCTGCTGGATCACCGGTAAACGACATAAAATCATGTCCGTTTTTAGTGACTCTTAAAACACCGGTATTATAGAACATTAAAAATCCGTCACCGAGATTTTCGCGTGTATCATTCGCACGAACATAATAGATATAATTATCGTCAACGTTGATATACACGGATTTATCCAATGATATCTCTTCGAAGATGGTACAATCTTTATTCATGGCATATAGGCTGCCATCTGCAGTATCATTGCTAAAGTATATTTTGTTATCGTTTTCACAAAAAAGGCCGCCGTTATAAAGATTTCCGGAGGTGTTACCAACTACAGTATCTTCGTTGAAATAAGTTCGACCATTAGAATATAGTAAGAGCGCTATCAAACCAACGATGGTTAATCCTGCCATAATAATTAGAATACGTAATATTTTTTTTAACATATCTGCCCCCTGAGATGAATCTATGATATTGTAGTAACCTTTCATCATTAGAATTTGATGAAGGCGATAATCTGTTCATGGAATATGATATAACTTGAATCTGAAATGATATAAAATTTGAGAAAAAATATAACTTGATTAAGCAATAATATCTAATTGGAGTATATTCATGACACAGATAAATTCGATTCGTTTCTTATACTAAACAACGATTGATTAAGGTTAATTATATATCGAGGGTATGAATAATGCAACATTTAGATATCATTGCAATTTATTTAGCAATTGAGATGACAATTTATTTCATGTAGTCATACGGGGTTTACAGTTGCATACATTCTGCGATAATAGTATAATAAGTCAAATTAGTTTGCCTGGGAATAATATATCCGGGAGGAAAGCTATGACGGAAGACAGTATGGAGGATGATAGATGATTGATTTACAGGAAAGTAGAAAAAAAATAGATGAAGTGGATCGACAAATAGTTGAACTATTCGAACAACGAATGAAATTAACTCAGGATATTGCAGATTATAAAAGAAGTGTGGGAAAACCTATTTATGATGCAGAGCGAGAGGAAGAAAAACTGATCTCATTACGGGCACTGACCGAAAGCGAATTTAACAAAAAAGCAATTAGTGATTTATTTATTCAGATTATGTCGATGAGCAGAAGATTTCAATATACTTTACTTGATAATATGCTTAGTCTGGGTTTTACAGCAGTGGAGCATTTCCCGGTTAGTGCGGAAAGTAAAGTTGCATATTATGGGATCAAAGGTTCCTATACAGAACAGGCAATGGTGGAGTATTTTAATACCGATCAGTACGGGATTGCGATGGAAACCTTCGAGGAGGTCATGCAGGCCGTGAAAGATGGGAGTGCTGATTATGGAGTACTACCAATTGAAAACTCTACGACTGGTACCTTGTCTGATATTTTTGACCTGCTTTCAGAATATGATAATTATATCATCGGAGAGCATATGGTTAAGATAGACCATAATCTTTGGGGAATCAAAGGCTCTACGCTTGAAAATATAAAAGAAGTATATTCTCATAGTCAGCCACTTCTTCAATGTTCTGAATTTCTGAAGAAATATCCTGGCATAAAGTCATTTGAAGGGGGAAGCACTGCAGCTTGCGCGAAGAGAATTGCAGAAGAGCAGAATCCAAGTCAAGGAGTTATTGCAAGCAGAAGGGCTGGAGAGTGTTATGGACTAGAGCTATTATGCGAATCCATTCATGATGAGGCAAATAATACGACACGGTTTATTATTATCTCCAACAAGAAGATATATCAAAGAGAGGCAGAACAAACGAGTATCTGTTTTGAGCTACCACATAAAAGCGGTTCTCTTTATCATATGCTATCCCATTTTATCTACAATAATATTAATATGACAAAGATTGATTCCAGACCGATTACTGGGAAGGCTTTTGCATATCGATTCTTCGTTGATATTGAAGGCAGCTTAGAAAATCCAGCTGTGAAAAATGCCCTTCATTGCATTCAAGAGGAAGCAATTAAAATGAAAATACTTGGCAGTTATATTCCGATCAGATCATAAAATAATATAACTTTTTCATACTTTTTTCAAAATCTAATCACAGAGTGTACATAATTTATTGTTACACTGTTATCATCAAAAGGAAACAACAAGGTAACAACAGATAACCTCAGATTAGATAACAAGTTTGAAAGGAGAATAATAATATGAACGAAGAATATGATAGCAACAACAATTTAGAGAACAGCAACAATCTTAATGGCAACAAAGATCAGGGAATAAATCCTGACAATGGTACAGGAGTGAATAATTCAACCTCAGCAGGCCAAGTCCCTTTGATTGTGGATGAGATAAAACCGAAACGTAAGAGAAAGTTTGTTGGAACATTTAAATTAGTGGCAGCAGCAATTGCATTTGGCTTAATTGCAGGAGTAGCATTCCAAGGATATTATATGGTAACGACTCCAGATACAACAGAGACAGCAAAAAGCAATAATCTTGAACTTCAGGTAGCGGATACTTCAACAAGTTCCGATACAATTGTTCCGACAAGCACAGATTCGGATTCTGTAGTTACCGATGTCTCCGATGTTGTAGCGAATGTAATGCCTTCCATCGTAGCAATTAATTCTACAGTAACAGAAACGAGTTATGATATTTTTGGACAGGAATATAGTCAGGAAGGTGAGGGAAGCGGTTCCGGTATTATAGTTGGACAGAATGGCTCAGAAATCCTCATTGCAACAAATAACCATGTAATTACTGGTGCTACAGCAGTAGAAATTGTATTTGCTGATGAAACTACTGCAGCAGGAACAGTAAAAGGATCCGATGCAACTGCGGATTTAGCAGTGGTATCTGTAGATGTAGCTGAGCTTACAAAAGAGACACTTGCAGCTATCAAAGTTGCAACGTTAGGTAATTCGGATGAAGTAAAAGCAGGCGAGATGGCAATTGCAATTGGTAACGCACTTGGTTATGGACAGTCCGTAACGGTAGGATATATCAGCGCAGTTGACAGAGAAGTGACAATTGATGAAACAACGATGACACTTCTGCAGACAGATGCAGCAATTAACCCTGGTAATAGCGGCGGTGCATTAATCAATACTTCCGGACAGGTAATTGGTATCAACTCAGTTAAATATGCTTCGGAAGAAGTGGAAGGTATGGGTTATGCGATTCCGATATCGGATGCAGTTCCAATGATTAATGAATTAATGAACAGAGAAGTCGTAGATACAAGTGATCAAGGATTTTTAGGAATTAACACGACAACAGCGCAAGAAGTAACCGAAGTATATGCAGCTCGTTTCAATATGCCGATCGGTGTATATATCAATGATGTCGTAGAAGGTTCACCAGCAGAAGAAGCAGGCTTAATACAAGGAGATATCATCACAGGTATCGGAAGCGTCAAGATTGAGACGATAGAAGACATGATCAGTGCACTTAGCTATAAGAAGGCTGGAGAAACAATTGAACTGGTAATCCAGGTTAGAAATAACGGCGCGTATGAAGAGAAAACCATAGAAGTTACTTTGGCAACAAAATAGAATTAGAGAAAATGAATCATAATGCTAGAATGAGATTCATTGAATTCATATCAGATTAGTGAAAATATAATTAAGACATAAGATGATTATTCTATTAACAAGTTAAAACTCAAATATATATTACTATACGAAACTGTTGTAATGCAGGATGCTTTCAATTCTTCAGAGTGATTCACTACTGATAAGATAAAGCGACTGTCTTACAACAGTTTTTTACATAAAAAAGGCTGTGACAGTAAATGCCGCAGCCTTTTAGATATTCATAAATGGTATAACCTATAATTCAGAAGTATCTGAAGCGAGTTCTTCATCAGCTTCTTCAGCTTCATCCTCATAATCATCGAAGTCATCATCAAAATCCTCAAGATAATCAGGATTCATGTACCTATATACAGCGTACGCAATACCAGCTACAGCAGCTACTGCACCGATGATAGCTAAAATCCAGAGTATGATGTTTTTCTTATTAGATTCAGGTTCTTTTTTGTGAACTAAATCCCCAAGTTTTATTGCACTTAAAAGCTCATTGATTTTATTTTCCATGGTAGCACTTCCTTTCATATACTGTTAATTTACCATTTATAGTATAACACAATAACTTACAATTTACCATATGAATTAATTTGATTCTTAATCCATCTTTTGCAGATTTGCAAAAGTAGATAGAAGTTTTTTGATTCCGAAGTTCGGGAAATCAACTGTTATTTCATAATCTTTACCGCCTTTTGTAATGTCAGCCACAATGCCGACCCCGAATTTGACATGTTTTACGGTATCACCGACACCATAATCTAAAGTCCCCATTTTACTTCCTTCGAATTGTTTCGTTTCTGGAGTAAGAAATGGCTTATAGGTAGGGATTACAGGTTTCCGTACTTTAGACGGAGTCTTGTCAAAATCACATCGGTCCTCATAAGGAGTCCCCTCATCAAATCGATTCGTATTTGGAGAAGAAGCGGTATCAGAGAAGGTATATTTCAGCTTCTTAGGCCCTGGAGTTGACATGTTGAGCAAGTACCTAGGAATTTCATTAACAAAGCGGGAGGGTCTATTGTACTGAGTTTCACCGCGAAGCATGCGTTGCTTAGCAGCTGTCAAGGAAAGCTTCTTCATAGCTCTTGTAATACCAACATAGCAGAGACGACGTTCTTCTTCAATTTCCTCTGCCGGATTATCTGCATGAATGGACATATATCCAGGGAAAACTCCTTCTTCCATACCGCATAGATATACATATGGAAATTCCAAGCCCTTAGCACTGTGAAGAGTCATAAGAACAACATTATTATTTTCCTCATCGAGATTATCGATATCCGCAACTAAGGCTACTTCTTCTAAGAATCCGCTCAAAGTAGGAACTTCTGAATTCTCCTCATAGGTTACCAGCTTCGTGACTAATTCGTTGATATATCCAATACGATCCTCATTTTCCTCTGCGTTATCTTCTTCGAGGTCTTTTAAATATCCGGTAGCATCTAAGATGTCATCAATTAATTCCTTAAGTGAGTAACCTTCCCTGGATACCTTGGATTTCAAGCCTTCAATCATACTGACGAAAGGAGTTAACTTAGAAGAGGAACGTTCAAGACCAGGAATGTATGCAGCTCTGGTTAAAGCAGCATAAAAACTCATATCATTCGCGATAGCATAATCATTCACGCGGTCAACCGTTGTAAGACCAATACCACGTCTTGGAACATTGATGATACGTTTCACGGAGAGGCTGTCAAGACCGTTATCAATCGTCTTTAAGTAAGCTAAGAGATCCTTGATTTCTTTTCTTGCATAGAAGCGAACGCTGCCAATGATTTTATATGGAATGTTACGCATAATTAACTTTTCTTCAAGTAAACGTGACTGGGCATTGGTACGGTAAAGAATCGCAAAGTCGTTATAGCTTGCATTTCCTTCATCGACCGTACTTTTGATTTCGGCAGTAACATTATCAGCTTCCTCAAAGTCCGTGTCAAATTGTATGAAATGTACCGGTTCTCCTTCCTCGTTATCCGTCCATAAAGCTTTATCCTTACGACTTTGATTATTCGAGATCACTTCATTCGCTGCATTCAGGATGCTTTTCGTGGAACGATAATTCTGTTCCAGCTTAATTACATTCGTATTTGGAAATGATTTCTCGAAATTAAGGATATTGTAGATATTAGCTCCACGGAATTTGTAGATGGACTGGTCATCATCACCAACGACGCAGAGATTGTATTCTTTTTCGCCTAGTTGATTCTTGCCGGAGGCCAGTAGATGGATCAGGCGGAACTGAGCTGTATTGGTATCCTGATATTCATCGACCATAACATAATGGAAACGTCTTTGGTAGAATTCCAAAGCTTCCGGATTGTACTGAAATAATTCAACCGTTTTACAGATTAAGTCATCAAAATCAAGTGCATTGCTGGCTTTCAACCTTCGCTGATATTCCATATAAGCCTGTGCATACTTAGACTGCTGGAAATCACCACCTCCATTAACCTTAAACTCCTCCGGAGAAATCATCTCGTCCTTCGCCTTGGAGATAACGGAAAGAATAGTACGTTCGCTTGTTTTCTTGGTATCGATATTCAGATATTTGCAGATTTCACGCATCATAGTTTTTTGGTCGTCGGAATCATAGATTGTAAAGCTTCTAGTATAACCGATGGTATCGATAAATCGTCTTAAAATCCTGACGCAGGTAGAGTGGAAGGTACTGACCCATATGTTCTCAGAACCATTACCTACAATTTTATCTACTCGTTCACGCATTTCCTTCGCAGCTTTATTCGTAAAGGTGATTGCCAGAATGTTATAGGGATTGACATTTCGTTCTTCGATGAGGTAAGCAATTCGGTGGGTTAGCACTCGGGTTTTACCGGAACCTGCACCAGCTAAAATTAGAAGGGGTCCTTTATCATGGAATACTGCACGTTTTTGTTCAGGGTTTAGTGTATCATATATGCTCATTTTATTTCTCCATTCTATATAAATGTAAAGATGTTTTCTTTACACAGGTATGTATATTTAAGCCGAATGTAACCACATGACCACAAACGTATGTTTATTATAGCATGCAAAAGGAATAGATTCAATGAAAAAAGAGACTGTTTTATAGGGTGTTTGATATAGTAATAATAGAGAGCATCTATATATTTTTGCTTTGACATCTAGTAATTAATACTATATAATGAAATGGAGGTGATTCGATTGGATATGACAAAAGAAGAGTATATCAAGGGTTTGATTGACAATTTAAAGAATGTCAAATACATCATGCCGGACGATATTCCTAATATAGACTTATATATGGATCAGGTTACGACGTTTATGGATAGTCATTTGAAATCCTCCAAACGTTATAGTGAAGATAAATTACTGACCAAGACAATGATCAATAATTATACGAAAAATGAATTGCTGCCTCCTCCGAATAAGAAAAAATATACGAAGGAGCATATGTTCCTTTTGATTTTTATATACTATTTTAAGAACATTTTATCTATCAGCGATATTCAAAGCATCTTTAATCCTTTAACGGAAAGATATTATGGAGATGATTCAGATATTAAGTTGGAGGACATCTACGAGGAAATATTCCGCTTAGAGAATGAGCAGACAGAGTCACTTACCAAGGATATGATTCGTAAGATGACGAAAGCCAAAGAATCCTTCCCTGAGGTTACGAACGAAGAAGATAGGGATTTCCTTACGGAATTCGCATTTATCAGCATGTTATGTTTTGACGTATATATGAGAAAGCATATGATTGAGCAGATGATTGATCATTCTCTGTCCGGTGTCGGATTTGAGAAGAATAAGGAAGCTGCTAAAAAAGCGGAAGCAAAGAGAGAAGCACAGAGAGCTGCCGGGAAAACATCTGATAGAAAAACTACCAGTAAAGAAAATGCTCCAAAAAGCGGTGGAAAGACTCCGAATGTAAAAGCTGCCAAAAAAACAGAAAAGAAAAATTAAATTGTTTGCAGATTCACCTATCATTATCATAAGAACAATAAAGGCTCATGACATTACTGTCACGAGCCTTTTTTATGCATTGTTATTATTCGGATACCTGATCCTGCATTCTTGCAAAGACCATGTCATATCCATCATTACCGTAGTTAAGTGATCGGTTAACACGACTAATCGTAGCGGTTGATGCACCGGTTTTCTCCGCTATCTCAAGATAAGTATTATGTCTGCGCAGCATGTGCGCTACTTCAAATCGTTGCGATAAAGATAACAACTCATTCACAGTACAAATATCTTCAAAAAATATATAGCACTCCTCCGAATCCTTCAAGCTTAAAATTGCTTCAAATAAATGATCAACAGCAGTAGTTCTGATGTTCTTACTCATCGGTAGGACTCCTTTCATCCAATCGTCATTTTGTGTTTTCACACGATACAATTTTAACACTACGAAGTAATGAAGTAAAGAAATTTCTATTATTTTATTGTAAGGTTATCGTTCAGTCATTAGGCTGAACGATAACCTTGGTTCGATTGATTAAATAATCTAAAGTATAGTTTGAGTTGGATAGGAACTGAAGCATCTTCTCTAGCTTATACAAGGCTTTGAATGTAGGATGATAAGGTATTTGAGAATGATAAGAAGGGTGTGGTATCTTTCTTGGTTTTTATAAGGCACTGGATGTAGGATAATATAAATTTTAGATAGATAAGAATGTTACATTGTCTTTTCTAGCTCTATATTAATCTATAAGGGATTTTTGAAGTAAATAAAACTGAATTTGATTTGTATTGAAATATTGAATAATACATATAAATAACTAAAAACAAATCACATAGATGCTATATAATCAGTTAAATAATCTGCTACAAATAAAATAAATCCTTAAATAACAGGGTAATATATAAATAAAATATCAATAATTATAGAAAAATTTAATTGTCAGCAAAGTGAATATGTATAAATATAATAATTGATAATTATGCGAAATATGTTTTAAAAACAAATAATAAGCCAAAATGTATTGACAATTATGAACGATATCGCTATACTTAGTAGTGGCTTAGCACTCTTATTTGGTTAGTGCTAAAAAGGATTAACATAATACTGAAGAATTATGTACAAAAAGATAAGAATTATCTACGGTATGTTTCATTTTCGGTATTACAAGTGTAAGCAAAAAAAGGAGAATATATATGAGTGCAATAACATTAGAAGCAATTGAAAGAAAACCAGGTAAATTTAATGAAGAAGGATTTGTTGCAGGTAACGTTTATGGAGACGGAATTGATAAAGCAACATCTGTAAAATTCGAAGAGAAGGCATTGAATAAGCTTCTCAAAGAAAATGGCAAAAATGCAAAATTATGGGTAAATATTAATGATACTAAGAAATTCGGATATGTGAAAGAAGTTCAAAGAAAACATCTTAAATATAATGTAAGTCATGTGGATGTGCAGTTAGTATCCAGTGACCGTGAACTTAAGATAGTTGTTCCAGTTACTTTTAAAGGTGAAGATACTTTAAAGATCAATTTACTTCAACTTTTAATTCACAAACTTGACATCACTGTTCTTGGTAAATTAGCATTAATCCCTGAAATGTTAGAAATTGATGTATCTAATATGAAATTAGATGATGAGATAACAACAGATAACATTGGTTTAGATAAGGGAATTAAAGTTGAAGATGAAGAAACTCTTATAGCGACAATCGTTCCGTTGAGAGTAATTTTAGTTGAAGAGCCAGTTGTAGAAGAAAAAGAAGAAGTAGTAGTTGAAGAGAGTAAAGAGAAATAAATTATCATAAATTGAATATTATATTATTAAGGATGTGCTGCGAAATAACTCGAGTTATTTTGTGGCACATTTTTTTGAATATACGGCCGTAAACTCGATAGTAGAGAAGAATATTGAAGGCAAGAAGCTGGAAGGTAGAAACTTAGAAGCGGTAGAACTTAGGAAGCAGGTACTTAGGAGATAAGATCTTAGAAACTTGGAACTTAACGGGTGGGAACTTAGGAAGCAGGAACTTAGGAGATAAGATCTTAGAAGCTTGGAACTTAACGGGTGGGAACTTAGGAGATAAGATCTTAGGAACTTAAAACCTAGGAGCTTAGGTGTCAAGAACTTTGAAGACAGGAAAAATAGAAGACAAGATTATAGAAGGAATCTTATGGCCTGATTAAAAGGGAGGTGCTGTTTGAGAGTTGAGTATAGTGGCTAATTAATTGATTCCTGCTGGAATTAACTAATTATAATATTAATATGAAAAATAATTCAAATAAAAATATTATTAAAATATAGAAAAATAATTATATTATAAATAATAAGAATTATTATAAAAATAATAATAAAGATTATTATAATAATTATTATAAAAATAAGTTGACAAATAATTAGAATTTGGGTATGATGTAATCTAACAAGAGGAATAACCAGGAGGTGGCTGATGACCATTTTAACTCAAGCAATCGTTTCTAATTCTGAGATGATTAAAAACTATAAAGCCTGCAGAGAAAAAGCAGATGCATTTAAGAAGATATTCGTTTTTAAAAATAACCAGCCGGATGCCGTGTTATTCTCAATCGCAGAATACGAAAGATTATCAGTATTGCTAGAGTATTTGGAAGGACTTAATGAAGAAGAACTTAATGAAGTGCTGGAAATCACCTTAAAAAACGCTAGTGTAGAAAAGAATCCGATTATTCTATAAGTAATAGTAATTTGTTGTACTGCTATGCCTCGAATTGTATACAAAACAATTGAATTTAATTCGATTTAACTTAATATAACCTTATGGGCGGAACTTCATTTGGGGTTCCGTTCTTTATTTTATAAATGATAGTAACAACCATAATGAAGATCACTGTTTCAAATAATGGAATACAAACTGATATATACTAGCGGAAGTAATGTAAACATCTACCGTTTGAAATATTTCAAACAGAAAACTGAGGATAATGTATGGATAATAATAATTTTGGCTATACATCACCAAGAATAATGGAAATTGAATATGAGAGAGACCGGTTAATGTCAAGTCAAGCGTATATCAATTTTGACAATATCAATAAATCAAGTCAAATTGAATGGAAAGAGATAGAAAAAAATAAGAAAAGTAAGAGTATAAAAGATCATTTTTTAAAAAATAAATTATGAGAAAATTATTGTTCAAATTATAGATGAAAAGAAAATAGAAACTATTTTGGAAAGAAGTATCCGAGGATATTGATGGAAAGAGTTAGGAGCTATTTACATAGAAGTATTACAATTTATAGATGAAAAGAAATAGGAATTATTTTGGAAAGAAGTATCTGAGGATATCGATGGAATGAAATAGGAACTATTTAAAAAGAAAACAGCAAGAATTTTATAAGAGGAAAATCAAGTGTCATAGATTGATTTTCGAGAGGAAATAAAAGTCATGAGGAATAAAAAGAGATTACAATTTGTAGCAATCACATGTGCACTGTTATTTGCGCTTACATTAACAATACAGCCAAAGAACGCAATGGCAGCAACTCCATTAAAAGTCAATCTAGGAACAGCGTCATCATTTGCAATATTAGCTGGATCAACCATTACGAATACAGGTAAAACTACCATTAATGGAAACGCAGGATCCAATGTTGGCTTACACCCAGGAACCGTAATTGTTGGAGAAACAGATATTACCTTGAGTTCCGGAGGAGCCTTCCATAAAGCAGATGCTGTTGCACTTCTCGCTAAAAACGATCTTATTACAGCATATAATGATGCTGAAGCAAGAACAAATGTTATTACGATACCTAGTGAACTTGGTGGAAAGACCATTACACCTGGAGTATATGATTCAGCAGATGGTTCATTTCAGATAACAGGAACCCTTACCCTTGATGGACAGGGCGACCCAGAAGCAGTATTCATATTTAAGACAGCTTCCACACTGATTACAGCAGGAAGCAGTAATATCGTACTTACCAATAGTGCAGGACTTGGCAGAACATTTTGGAAAGTTGGAAGTTCAGCAACATTGGGTGTGAATTCTCATTTTGTCGGACAGATATTAGCAAAAGAGTCAATTACAGTAACGACAGGAGCAACCGTACAAGGTCAATTATTTGCTCGTGACGGTGCAGTAACGCTTGATAGCAACACGATTACCAATGATGTTACAGTTGTTACACCTAGTGCAGCACCGACAGTAACGCCGGTTGTAAGCCCAACGGTTACGCCGACAGTCACACCTACAGTCACACCTACAGTAACACCATCTGTTTCGCCAACAGTAACACCAACTGTGACTCCTACCGTTTCTCCTGAAGCTGAAGTGACAACAGTACCAACAGAAGCAGCAGCTGCAGATGTTACGATAGAACCAACACCTACATTTACTCCTGAATTAGTAGAATTATCTACAGAGGATACGGAAGAATTACCTAAAACAGGATCATTTCCATTTGCTATACTGTTTGGTATGGGTACATTAATATCAGGATCAATGTTACTATTTACGAAAAAGAAATAATTGCTTAATAGGATGATGGAACAATTCATAATGATATAATGGAAACAGCTCATTTTGTAATAACGGTTAATGTAAAACTGTTGATTGCTAAGTGAGCTGTTTTTATAGTAAGAAAATTGTTATATCTATGTAAAATGATAATTAGGGTTGGAATATATACTATAGTAATGCTATAATTTTATGGATGGATGATAAATACGAAAGTATATTTACTTAAAAGTAAATTAGAGTGAAAGGAAACAGGATGAAATTTTTAGATTGTTATAACGAAAATGAAATAATTCTGATGGAGGGAGCAATCGGAGAGCGGTTAAAGAGGGAGTATTCTATTTACCCGGACAATGAGGTTGCACTAGCCAGTCATATTTATCATATGGATTCGAAGCAGGCGCTACGGGAAATATTTAGCCAATATATTCAAATTGCAGAAATGTATCAGTACCCGATTATGGTAACCACACCTACCCGAAGAGCAAATAAAGATGTTGTGGCCAGATCGGAATATACGTTGAACATTATTGAGGACAATGTCCGTTTTATAAAGGAGTTAAGCAGTAGTCCGTCGGCACGCATTTATATCGGCGGGCTGATGGGATGCAGGGGTGATGCCTATAAAGCAACCGAGGTATTATCCGTTCAGGAGGCATTCGAATTCCATTCCTGGCAGGCAGATTTATTTCGTAAACAAAATGTGGATTATCTGTATGCAGGGATTATGCCGGCAATTTCCGAAGCAATTGTCATGGCAAAGGATATGGAAGCAACAGAATTACCTTATCT
>JBASOB010000157.1:0-4055 GCA_049657865.1 Mobilitalea sp. | reverse complement strand
ATCCTTCTCCCAAAGAGCCATTAATATAATATATCCAGTATAGGTAAGGCTGTAGGGATCAAGTAAGGGTTTATATTTTTTGATAATCTCTTTCGAGCATACATATAGGGAGAAGCATAATTGGTTTTCAAGCATTAAAGAACCATAGCAAGTAGAGGCTAAGGAGCTTTGTTCCGTATTGTTATTCATTGCAGAATCTAAATCAGCATTATTTGTTGTCATTGTTTATACCTTCTTTCTGGTAAATTCGTTCGATATGATCGTAGTGATACTAATACAATCAATGTATTACAATTAGATTTTAAACAATTAATAAGAAAAAGTCAAGAATAACTATTGACAAATGATATAAAATAGTGTTTAATTAAATTGTAAACAATATATGGCAAAAAACAAGTATAAATGAAAATGAAAATGAAAATGAAAATGAAAATGAAAATGAAATAGAAATAGAAATATGAATTTAACCTAAAAACCAAAACCAAAACCAAAGCGAAAGCAAAAATAAAAGCAACAAGCAACAAGCAACAAGCAACAAGCAGCAAACAGCAAACAGCAAACAGCAAACAGCAAACAACAAACAACAATTATGATACACAAATATTGGCACAGATGAAGTTACAGAATAATCATTGAGTGAAATATTTATTGAAAGGATGGAAAAATTATGAGTAAAAGTTTTAATCAGGTAATTGAGAATCGTAGATCTATATACGCAATCGGCAAGGAGCAGATCGTTGCAGCCGAACAAATTCAGGAGATAGTAGAACACAATGTAAAACATGTACCTTCCCCTTTTAATTCGCAGAGTGCAAGAACAGTAATATTACTAGGTGAACATCACGATAAATTATGGAACATCGTTAGAGAAACTTTAAGAAAAATTATTCCTGCTGATTCTTTTGCTTCTACAGATGAGAAGGTTAATTCATTCCAGAACGGATATGGTACCGTTCTATATTTTGAAGATCAAGCGGTAGTAGAAGGGTTACAAAGTCAATTCGCTGTTTTTAAAGATAATTTCCCGATATGGTCTCTTCAATCTGCAGGCATGCTTCAATTTGCAGTATGGTCAGGGCTAGAAGAAGCAGGGCTTGGTGCATCGTTACAGCATTATAATCCATTGATTGATGATGAAGTTAAAGAAACTTGGAATCTTCCGAAAACGTGGAAATTAATGGCAGAGATGCCTTTTGGAAAACCACTTGCTGATCCTGGTGAGAAAGAATTCACACCACTTGACTATAGAGTGAAAGTATTCAAATAAATGGACTTCAAAATAATAGGGTTTAGATAAATAACATTAAGATAAATAACATTAAGATAGAAAGCATTAAGATAAAGCGTATTCAACAAAATAGAATTCAGATAAACTAATAGGGATTTTACAAAACATTACTACCTTTCATGTTTTGTAAAATCCCTTTTTGTTGTATGAATCTTTATTACGTGATATTAAATTTTTTTTGTTGAATGAATCTTTATTTCATGATATTAAATCTCTTTTTGCTGCATGAATCTTAATTTCGAGATATTAGTTCTTTTTTACATAAATCCATTTCCTGTTGTATAAATCCCTTTTGTTATATAAAATTATTTTTTGAAGTTAAAATGAAAATACTTCAGGTTCTGCTTTGAAGGAATAGATTGCAGCGGTAGCTTTTGTAAAATAGAGCACTTCAAAGACGCCGTCGCCAATCGAATAAAGATTTCTAAGTCCTGGATTTGCTTCGAGCATAGCTTCTCTTGCATCGTCGGAAGAATCAACGGCTACCTCTCCACTGATTCTGATCCAAGAGCCATCCGTGTTACAGGCAGAAATCTCAATCTTTGGATTGATCTGCATCTGTTTAAAACAGTTTTTGGTATTATTGGTACATAGATAGGTCTTGCCATTATATTCGGCGACTGCTCCAAATGGACGGACTCTTGGCTGATTACCCTCTACTGTCGCAAGATAGAATGTTCCCACATTTTTCAAGTATTCCCCTACTTTATTCATTTTCTTGACCTCCTTATAATGTTAATGTATACTCATTATATTGGATATCATCAAATAGACAAATACTATTATTATTTGTCTATAGTATATAATAACGCACTAATGGAGGTTTTATGATTGATTCGAAAATAGAAGATCTTTTTGGGGTATGTCCCTATGCAACCGTACAGAAGATATTTTCTGGTAAATGGAATATACTCATCATGCATTTGCTAAGCGAGAAAACTTATCGCTTTGGAGAAATGCAGAGGGCTCTAGGAAATGTGACGCAGTCTTCACTTACAAAACAACTTAGATTTTTAGAAACATATGGAATGATTAACCGAAAAGTATTTCAGGAGATACCACCCAAGGTTGAGTACTCCTTAACGGGGTTAGGCAAGGAGTTCATGCCGGTATTAGATGCTTTTGAGAAATTCGGTGATAAGTGTATTGAATATATGAAGGCATAATAATTTGTGTAAATTTCATGTTTCGTCTTGTTGTAAATGAAATAAAACATTATAATGACAGTTGATCATCTTTATTTCATTCCGGAGCTTAGATTAATATCTTGGAAATGATCCTATAAGATAAGCAAATCCACAATACCACCTTTTTACTATTCGATGAAAAAGATTATGTGTCAATGACTAAAAATATATCAGTAAGGGGATAAAAGCATGTTACCCGAAGAAAATAAAGAGAACCATAATGTCTATATTGTTTTTTTGATTACAAATACGAATATGGGCAAGATGATTCGTTTTTTTACGCATAATAAATACAGCCATGTGACGTTCACTTTTGATCAGGATTTACAGGAGATGTACTCCTTTGCCAGATACCATGTGGATTCACCTATCTTAGGTGGCTTTGTGATAGAAAAGCCGGAACGGTATCTTAACAATAATAATGACGTTACTGTTAAAATATGCAAGATTCCGGTATCAAAGGATGAATACCAGCGGATTAATCAGGAAATCACCTACTTTAAAGAGAATAAGAAGGAAATGATTTACAATACCCTAAATGCAGTTCTTTCTCTACTAAACAAGAGAATTGTACTTAAGAATACATATACGTGCTTAGAATTTGTTACATACCTGCTTCATTATCCTAATATGCTTGGAATTCATGAGTTAGAGCGAAGGCTGGAGGAGTATGTGGTATATCATGGTAGTTTGAAGGGCATTTCTCGCTGGGAACAATCCTATGAAGACGAGGATGATTACTTCCAGAGACGTCATGTACTCGGAGGGATTTATGATACCGCATATCATTTTAAGAAAATTGTAATCAGATTGGTACATGAATGAAATTGAAATATATGATAACGTTGATTAACCGCATTAAACTATTCTCTTTCCTACCTGAAAGTGAATTGGGTTTTAGGCGGTTTTTCTGATTTATCACATTACAGGATAGAAAACAGATAAGACGAGAACTGTAAGTAGAGAAATATAAGTAGAGAACTGTAAGTAGAGAAATACAAGTAGAGAACTGCAAATAGGTCAGTATTCCGCACGCATGAAAACTCAAAACATTATATGAAAAGAAAGGAAAGAAGGTTTGATATTTGAAGGAAATATGATACAATACAAGTATTGTTTTTTAATATATAAGATAATATTCCGAAATATGGAAAGAGGTGTGTGGATGAAATCTGCTTATTCTTATAAAACTGCAATTGGTGAGATATTCATTGTTGAGGAGAATCAGGCAATCATTAAAGTTGATTTAATACAGGAAACAGCTTCTAATGAAAGGCAGACACCTTCTTTGGAGGAATATATAGCTCAAGAAACAGAGCTGATAAAAGAAACAGCAAATCAACTGATAGAATATCTTCGCGGCGAACGTAAAGAATTCTCTCTTAAATTGAATCTGAAAGGTACCGAATTCCAGAAAAAAGTCTGGGATGCATTATGTTGTATTCCATATGGTGAAACACGTAGTTACAAGCAAATAGCGGAGGCAGCAGGTAGTCCGAAAGCAATGCGTGCGGTAGGTATGGCAAATCATAATAATCCAATTATGTTTATTGTGCCATGTCACCGTGTGATTGGCGCGG
>JBASOB010000156.1:0-8570 GCA_049657865.1 Mobilitalea sp. | reverse complement strand
GTTGGTTAGAGCAACCGGCTCATAACCGGTCGGTCCGGGGTTCAAGTCCCTGAAGGTCCACTAAAGTATATGGCTTAATGGCTCAGTTGGTTAGAGCGCCGCCCTGTCACGGCGGAGGTCGGGGGTTCGAGTCCCCCTTAGGTCGTTCAATTAAATTGTGTTAATTGTAAATACTACTTGAATGATTTGAATTAATGTGCTACAATAAGTAGCGATTAGTTAATAAATTTTTATCCCATGGGATCTTAGCTCAGCTGGGAGAGCATCTGCCTTACAAGCAGAGGGTCATAGGTTCGAGCCCTATAGGTCCCATTTGTGCCGGCGTGGCGGAACTGGCAGACGCACAGGACTTAAAATCCTGCGGGACTAATCTCCCGTACCGGTTCAATTCCGGTCGCCGGCATTATTTCATGTTTAAGTATATGAAATAATGCTGTTTCTTTTTTACACGGCATATGTAAGTGTGTGTATAGCTCAGCTGGATAGAGCGTCTGGCTACGGACCAGAAGGCCGGGGGTTCAAATCCTCTTACACACGGTAATGAGTGCATTGTATACATAATATGTATATAGTGCATTTTTTTGTGCTCCAGTAAGAAATATATTGTAATATTAATCGAATTTTAATTTTGTATTATTTACGTAGGTATCTATATATGATAGAATGTTACAAAAGGAGGCTGACAAAGAATGGATAAGAGAGAATTTATAGACACTTTAAGACAATCATTAATTGGAGAAGTTAGCCCTGAAGTGATAGAAGAGAATGTAAGGTACTACGATCAATTTATTAATTCACATGTGACAGGGGAAGAAGCACATTTGTTTGCTGAACTTGGAGATCCTCGATTAATAGCAAAAACGATTATTGAAACAGAAAAAATGTCAAAATTAAAAGATATTAATAATGGTTACCAAGGTGGAAATACTTACTATAATAATGAAACAGAGGAAGGAGAGAATCAGCAGGATAGTACGAACCCGATAAATCCGAGATTTTTCTCCAGCATGACATGGTACCAGAAAGTAGCACTTATTCTTATTATGATTGTTATTTTTATTGTCATTTTTTCTATTGGAAGGGTAGTTGTTAAATTTCTTTTTGCTTTTGGCCTTCCAATTATATTAATACTACTAATTCTTACAATGTTTCGAAAACGATAGTTGATTAGAAGAAGTGGCGTGAATATAAAATACCAAATAATAGAATGATATTAACACCGTTAAGAAAAGAAAATTTATGGAACGATTGTTAGGACGTTGGAGGAAATACAAATATAAGCTGGAAACTTATATTATGTAGATAACTTTAAAACCTGATAATCGTTTTTCTATGTAGCTACTGATCTTGTTCGAAAAGAACTTAGAAAATTGGAAAAAGATAATAAGGTGGACTTTGGATGTCGGAAACTGATAATGGGAGTTCTATTGGAAATTATTCCGCTGAAATGAGACCGGCTTTTATGGCTGACGCAGAAATATTATGCATTCGAACAATTAATTAGTATTCAAGTATTACTGGCATTGATTATTCTTTTATTTATATAAAAATATTACAAATTAATTGAAAAATTACATCTGATTATGTTTATAAACATCTCAAAATCGTTGTTTCATTGTTGTAAATGTATATTAATACAACGTGAAACGCCCGCGAGGGGGAGCCAGGCGGGCGTTTCGATGAGGGGAGTATAAATAATTAATAAGGGGTTATATAATGTGCCAGGGTTTCCCTTAGCACAAATTAATTATAATACAGATGTATTTATTATGCAATATTTATATTATATTAAATTGTTTGAATAATAAAAAATAGCCTTAAAAGGTATTAATAAATATTGAATAACACAAATTATGTAAAATAGTGCACAAAAACACAGTGGGAATATTAGGAATTTATATAAATTAGAAGTGAAATAAAAATAATAAAAGAAGCAATTTAATGTAATCAATTAAATAAATCGAATTATGAACTATTAAGCATAAAAAAGGATACATTGTTCGTGTAATTCAAACAAATACGAAAAAGCATCCTATAATTTAGAAAATCCCAATATTGTACCCTTAAAGAAATGGGCATTGACTAGATAACAAAAGAGTTTTACAATAACAGATACAATGTAGTAAGAATATTGCATATTGTGTTAAACAACATTACAAGTAGATAGCGAATAACGCTCGGAGGTAAGAATGAATCGATTAGAATATATGTCCCCATGTCACTTTGGTCTTGAAGCTGTACTCAAACGAGAATTAACAGATTTGGGATTTGAGATCACCAAGGTTGAGGACGGAAAAGTTAGTTATATTGGTGATGAGAATACATGCGCGAGAGCAAATATGTTCCTTCGCACAACAGAACGTGTATTACTTAAACTGGCAACTTTTAAAGCAGTTACTTTTGATGAATTATTTGAAAATACAAAAGCAATTCCATGGGAGGATTTTCTTCCAAAGGATGGCAAATTCTGGGTTGCTAAAGCAAATTCAGTTAACAGCAAGTTATTTAGCCCTTCTGATATTCAGTCAATCATGAAGAAGGCAATTGTAGAAAGAATGAAGGTTAAGTATAAACTTGACTGGTTTGAAGAGACAGGGAACTCCTATCCGATTCGTGTCACGATTATAAAGGATGAGGTTACGGTCAGTATTGATACATCAGGTGAATCTCTTCATAAAAGAGGATATCGCAAATTAACTAGTGCAGCGCCAATTACGGAAACTCTTGCAGCAGCATTGATTATGTTAACACCATGGAATAAGGACCGTATTTTAGTAGATCCTTTCTGTGGTAGTGGTACAATTCCAATTGAAGCCGCAATGATCGGGGCTAAAATTGCTCCAGGCAGTCAGCGTACTTTTCTAGCGGAAGCATGGACCGAAATGTTTCCAGAAACATCCTGGGCACAAGCAAGAAAAGAAGCAAGTGACATACAGCTACGAGATATTGAGATGAATATCCAGGGATTCGATCTGGACGGAGAGATCGTAAAATGTGCGAGACAAAATGCGATATTAGCCGGAGTGGATCAGTTTATCCATTTTCAACAGAAACCTTTAAGTGAATTAAGTAATAGCAAAAAATATGGATTTATCATTACGAATCCACCTTATGGTGAGAGGCTTGATGAGATAGAATCTCTCCCTGCTTTATATAAGGAGATGGGTAAAGTGTTTGGGGCACTTGATTCCTGGTCCTACTATATTATTTCGGGATATGAAGATGCGCAGAAATATATTGGAAGACAGGCTGATAAAAACCGTAAAATATATAATGGTATGTTAAAGACTTATTTTTATCAGTATATGGGTCCCAAACCTCCAAAGACACATCAGCTATAATTTATAGACAAAAATAATAAGTTAAAGCAACAAGTTAAAGCAACAAGTCAAGCCAATAACTTAAAGCCGACAAGTCAAGCCAACAGATAGAGATAAAAGGATAAGAGGACAGAAACAGAAAGTTAATAGAAGGTATCGATAAATAGTTTTATAATTGAAAAGGTTATCTACAAAAATGCTATGTACCATCAACATAAGTTGTGATACATAGCATTTTATATTAGACTCTTTGCCAATAATTAAGATGGATTACTTAGAATTCCTTCTTAGCTATTATTAAAGAGCCCGATAGGTTCTATAATCGCTTGCTAATCCATTGCTGAATATCATCAAATACTTCGTCATGGTTAATTTCATTTAGAATTTCGTGTCTACAGTCTGGATACAGCTTAGAAGTGACATTTGTGAACTCACATTTTTTAAGTATAGAGAGAAATTTATTAATTTCTTTACCATATCCACCGACAGGATCTTTTTGGCCGCTTATCACATAGATAGGAAGGTCCTTCTTCGTCTGGCAGATGGCATTCTTCTTGGTTGCAGAGGATACTAGTTTAATTAAATCATGATAGAAAGAAGCAGTACAGATAAATCCGCAATAAGGATCATTGATATAGGCGCCAACGACTGGATTACTTCTGCTTAACCAATCAAAAGTTGTTCGACTGCCGAGGGATGTGTATTTTTTGCCGCCAAACATTAAGTTGTTAAGGTATGGTGAAATATGTTTTGGACCATTGAATTTACTGATGATGGAAGAAGCACATAAACCTGAGGCAGTGAGAAGCGTAGAGGGATAAGTGGTACCTGATAGAATAACTCCGGTATATTTATCGTAGGTTTGAATTACATTTCTTGCAATCAGGGAGCCCATACTATGTCCAAGAAGGAAAAACTGATTACTGCGATTGGTTTTATCAATCTGTTCGCTAATGGTAATGACATCCTCAACAAGAAGATGGAATCCATTCTCCGCACTTATAAAACCTAAATCATTCAGTTTCTTATCAGGTCCATGCCCGCGATGATTATAAGTGAAAACATCAAATCCCAGTCCTACGAGATATTTTGCAAATGTCTGATACCGATCTTGATGCTCTGCCATACCATGTAATATCAAAATACTTGCCTTTGGTTTAATCGGACAAATATATTGTGTGAGCTTTGTAATGTATCCATCTTTTTGCTTGATTGTGATATAGCTGATATCATTCATTATGTAGTTCTCCTTTACGTATTAAGAAAAATTAGATAGATTCGCTACTATTTATTATATAGGCAAACTTTCCAATTTGCAAGAATGAAGAGATGCAAATTATTCCAAAAACTATGTAATATTATGGCTTTAAAAAAACATTGAGTATGTTGTAATAATAATATATAATCTATGTATTATTATATATTATTGTAGAAATAAGTAAAGAGATATATCGGGGATATTAGGGGGTTATTGAATGGATAATAAGCTGTTGAAAAGAGCGGCATTTCAAAGTGTGACCCTAATGATAGCAGTGATTGCATTATCTTATACACTGCATAAATATCAAAACGTGACAATAGCAGCGAGCAATGGTTCTGAAGAAGCCCTTGCGAATAATAATACAGAAACCTCGGAGAATTTAGTACAGAACGTCGGCGATCTTAAAACAGACATTACCGAGGCTTTATTAAGTAGTATTAAAAATGATGCTCCTAAATCAGAAAACAGTGATATCGCAATGCTTTTAAAAGATGTGGATATCGATATTCTGACAAACTTAAGTGATGATTACCTTATTATAACCAAACCTGCTGGTGAGAATATATCACTCAAGCTTGATGATCTCTATATCGAGAAGAGTATTAGAATTAATATAGAAGGTCTGCTTTCAAATGAACTTGATTCTTCTATGGTAGCAAGAGTCAGAGGGAATGAACTGTTTGTTGGAGATCCTGAATTTACAGAAACAGTTAGCATAAAGCAGAACGAAGAGAATGGTACTTCGGAGGAAGTGATTACAAAGGATTATGGGACGGATCTAAGCCATGGTATCACAATATCTACAAAAGCGAATGTGATTATTCCGTCGTATTCCGCTGAGATACTAATAGCACTTGACAGTGTCTATGCCTATAAAGTCTATGAAGATGCCTATTACTATTATATAGACCTTAGGAAACCTTCGGAAGTATATGATAAAATTCTAGTAATTGATCCGGGACATGGTGGCAAGGATGGTGGAGCAATTTCAAGGGATGGTCAGTATTTCGAGAAAAATATAAATCTGGATATTGCGTTACAACTCAAGGAGTTGCTTGATCTTGAGGACATCAAGGTATATTATACACGTACCGAAGATGCTACCGTATATTTGAGACCACGAGAAGAATTAGCAAATGCAGTAGACTGTGACTATTTCGTCAGCATACATTGTAATGCCAATACGATTCCAGGACCCAACGGAATGGAAGTGCTTTATTATGATACAGAATTTAAAGGGATTAAAGAATATGAATTAGCGTCTTTGTTTTCGGAGGAATTATCTAAGTCAATCGAATTAAAAAACAGAGGTATCGTAAAAAAACAATATGAAGATATCTATATTATGGATAAAAGTGTTGTTCCTATGGTGCTAATCGAGGTGGGGTATTTATCTAACCCGTCGGATATGGCTTTTTTAAGCAATGCTTATAACAGGAAGACCGTAGCGCAGGGGATCTATAACAGCATTATGAGAGCATACAATGAACTTCCAGTATTGAAAGAACAATAGGAGCGCAGATGAGAAAAATAATTTTTGCTACATCAAATAGTGGAAAGATGAAGGAAATTCGAGAAATTCTCGGAGATCTGGAGATAGAACTATTATCCTTAGAGGATGCTGGCATTTATCCTGTGATTGACGAGAATGGTACTACATTTGAGGAAAATGCAATCATTAAGGCAAAGACAGTAATGGAGCTGACGGGAGAAATTGTACTTGCAGATGACTCCGGGCTTGAAGTGGATTATTTGGATAAAGCACCTGGAGTATATTCCGCAAGATTTATGGGAGAAGATACTTCTTATGTGATTAAAAATCAATATATTATCGATCAACTTTCTGAAGCAGAGGGGGATAAGCGAAGTGCGCGATTTGTATGCGTAATAGCATGTGCATTTCCGGAAGGAGAGGTCGTCACACGGAGAGGAACTGTCGAGGGCTTGATTTCGGACAGAATATGTGGCAATCAAGGATTTGGTTACGATCCTATCTTTTACGTGCCCGAATACGGCTGTACGACCGCTGAGATGGCATCAGACTGTAAGAATGAGATCAGTCACCGTGGAAAGGCTTTAAGAGCAATGAAAGATGTAATCAAGGACCATTTATAAGAATAGAATCCTGGAGAATAAGATATGAAAATACTGATAATCAGTGACACACATGGAAAAGACTACTATTTACAAAAAACACTGGAAAAGGTAGCACCTATTGACCTCTTGATCCATTTGGGAGATATCGAGGGAAGGGAAGAGTACATCAAATCGATTGTGCACTGCCCGACGGAGATGATATCCGGAAATAATGATTACATGAATAAGCTGCCAAAGGAAAAAATAATTCAAATCGGAAGATATAAAGTCATGCTGACACATGGACATCGGTATGGAGTAAATTACAATACGAATAATATTCTAGAAGCTGCTAAACGAAATAATGTGGATATCATTATGTATGGACATACCCATATGCCACTAATACATTTAAATGATGGTATCTGGACCGTTAATCCGGGAAGCCTTGCGTTGCCAAGGCAACATAACAGGACACCGTCTTATATTATCATGGATATCGATGCTCAAGGAGAAGCGCATTTTACTTTGAATTATTATAGTGAATAGAATTATGAGGAAGATAATCTTAAAAAGCGTACGAGTAGCAAGCTAAACAAAACCCGGGAGACTTAGAAGAACTCCTATAGTAAGCTCGCTGGAAATCTAGTTTGAACGTTTTACGGCTATCGTATTAGAAGTTGAAATGAGGCACCATATTATGGGATATTATGTAATATATTTTTAATAAAAAAAACTTATAGAAAATGGTTGACATTAACCGGATGCTATTATATAATAAATCTTGCGTCACGGCTGAAACGATTGAAAAACCTAGTAAATACATACATGAGGTAAACGGACAAGGTTCTTGAACAATGTTCTAAAATCATTCATAATGATGTGAGATGCTAATAGAAATATAGAAGATGATTTTGTGAGTAATGACTAATCGGGGTGTGGCTCAGCTTGGTGGAGCGCTTGGTTTGGGACCAAGAGGTCGCAGGTTCGAATCCTGTCACCCCGACTCTATTCTCTATTTAGCTGATAACAAAGATGCATAATAATTGCTTTATCTAATTTGCTAAAGTAATAATATGCGGGTGTGGTTCAATGGTAGAACACTAGCCTTCCAAGCTAGATGCGTGGGTTCGATTCCCATCACCCGCTTGATATTTCGACATAGATTTTATGACTTGATATCTCATCATAATGTGCTAGTAGCTCAGGTGGATAGAGCAATGGCCTTCTAAGCCATGTGTCGGGGGTTCGAATCCCTTCTGGCACATTTTTCATTTAATACGTTACATGAAAAGTGTCTTATAATTATGGTGGGTATGGCGCAGTTGGTTAGCGCGCCAGATTGTGGCTCTGGAGGCCGAGGGTTCGAATCCCTCTACCCACCCTATATTGCAATACAGCAGAAAAGTCTGAAAGGGCTTTTTGTTTGTAATATGATGTAGAAAGAATCAATGGGCTATCGCCAAGCGGTAAGGCACAGGACTTTGACTCCTGCATTACGGTGGTTCAAATCCACCTAGCCCAGTTTAAAATTAATCATTTTAAATATAAAACTTGTTACTTTTGGGATATTAGCTCAGTTGGTAGAGCACTTGACTTTTAATCAAGGTGTCCCGGGTTCGAACCCCGGATGTCTCATTTCTTCTATATAAAGTAATTTACTTCTTTTATAGGAATTTTTGTTTTTAATAATATTAGGTAAATTGATTTTATCAGTGATACCTTACCTATATTATATGCGGATATGGCGGAATTGGCAGACGCGCTAGACTTAGGATCTAGTGGGAGACCGTGCAGGTTCAATTCCTGTTATCCGCATTTGAAGGGCTACAGAGATTTTTCAAAAATGCGTGTTACGCCATGTAGTCAAAATGGTAGCCAAGGATTTTGTTCCTTGGCTATTTTTATACCAC
>JBASOB010000155.1:0-3345 GCA_049657865.1 Mobilitalea sp. | reverse complement strand
TCTATGAGACAAATATATGGCTTAGATAAAATGCTAAGCGAGTAAGCAATTTCGGCGGTTCCCTTGTTCCGGTCATGCGGTTCCCTTATGGCCGGACAGGCGGCTTCGCCGCACCGGAATATTCATATGTTTTCTATTCCTGCCTTTTCAATATTTGCTTTTATATTATTCGCCAAAAAAATTCCATCAGATTTCATTTGGTTTTGTATTCCATTTATCATTTGATATGTAAAAAATGATGTACAACTCATGATTATTATTACTGCAATGAGAACGAAATTAAAAATCAATCTTTTTCTTATAGAATTAAACATATTACTCACCTGCACAATCTTATTATTTTTATCTAGTATTTGAATTAATTTCTACATTTTATTTAGTATCCAAAACAAATGCTTTCGGAATATATTTCGTACGTGTACGGAATATATATGTAAATAATGATGTTAGAATATTTCTATTATATTATTAAGTGCTTTATCTATAGTGGCTTCAAAGACGTCCCTTTGTTCTTCATCAAAATCCTTTAATAATAGATTAAGAAATTTCTTATCTATAACTTGAAGCTTTTGTTTTATATGTATACCTTCAAGAGTCAAGCTAACATGTATACTTCGTTTATCTTCATCACAAACACATTTAATTATCAATCCTTGACTTTCATATTTGTTTATTATGTCAGACAAAGATGATTTAGATTTCTTCCATATACATGCTATTTCATTAAAAGGTAGCTTTGAACCATCCTCTGGCAAAATTTCAAATAACATTGTATGACTATATAATATAGATAATTGCTCTTCTTTTATTTCTTTAATTAAGAATTTATCAGCTGTTTTGTTAATTGCATTCAATTTTCTAACAATACATTTCTTTTCCATTTCCTCACCTCATTCGTTCGGGTACAAAATGATTGCAAAACATTTCTGTCAATATATTAGCATAAACACTCTTACTATATTTTTAAGCTACTGCAAATTTTTATATCCAATTTATATCTGCTTCTTTTCTTGGCACAGTTCTAAAATATTTCACACCCGGATATCCTATTACCATGCAGGTCACGATCTTTTTACCTTCCTTTACCCCAAGTAGCTCCATAATCTTTTTGTTATCTTCTGCAGCTATTACGAAAAATCCACACAGAAATGTTCCAAGACCTAAGGCATTAATCATAAGCTCCATATTTGAAGAAGCTAATGCACCATCCATCTCTGAATCAGCTGTAACTACTATTAATGCAGGAGCATTGTGGAATAGATTATCATTTTGATCAGGATTTGCTTTAAATTTCTCATACATCTTAATCCACATATCTGCAAAGATTTTATAATGCATATTTTTCGGAGTCAGATTATTCAGCAAATTCTCTCCCATTTCTTTTAAACTCTCTATTGCCAATCCTTTTAATTCCTGTATTCCTTCTCTTACTACAGTAAAAGATACATCCTGCGCATTAGCTCCAGTCTCAGTATATCTACCAGCTTCTATAATTTTATAGATTTTTTCTTCTTCTACTGGTTTATCTTTAAATTGTCTTACACTTCTTCTAAACTTAATGAAATTTAGAAGGTTATCAGCATCCACTGAAAACTCATCTTTATTATACTTCTTAACCTCTTCCATGTTATTTTCATCTGTCGATACTGCTTCCTTAGGACATATAGCAATACAATGTCCACATTTAATACAATTATCATTATTAATCTTAGATTTACCATCAACTAATTCTATCGTACTCGCAAAGCAATCTTTAACACATTGTCCACATCCAATACATCTTTCAATATTTACATTCATCATTATGATATTTCGCCCCTTACTCTAAATAATTCTGTAATATAGCCTACATTTATTAAAATTATATCAAATTCTTTTCATTACAAATTTAATATTGCTAGATTTAAACATTGTGTTTTTTGATAAATTATAAGCTATATTTACATATGCAAATTAATATTATATAAGATCATAAAATCTTCGTATTTTTTCCTGTAATTCAATAATACTTATAAACCTAGATTCCCTAATTATTTCCTTACCCTCTATAAACATAACAATAGTTGGTACAGTAAATATTGAATACTTACCTACAGCTAATTGCACCTCATCAATTTCTACCTTAGCAAAACCAATATTACTGTATTGATTAATAAGCTCTTTTATTTTCGGTAAAAGTGCAACACATACACTACAGTTTTGAGAAGAAAAATATAACATTGCAACTTTATTTTCTTTTATAAATTTATCAATGCTCTCTAAAGAATCTAGTATTTTCATATATTCAACTCCAAATCTTAAAATCTAATTTTGTGAATTATATAATCATCTTTAATCGTCAATAACATATATATTTCTTTGCAATAAATATTACAAATGGATCCCAATACAATTTCTTTATCCAATAATTTATCTTTCAACTGTTAATTTTAGCTTTGCCTTAAGACTATTTAATACCATAGAAGCTGAAAATGCACTATTTGCTATTTCTTCTATTTTTTCAATAGGCGCAGAAGAAACTACATTCAGTTTTATAGTAAGATTTGTAATTCCACGCTCACCATCTTTAATTCCGAAAAATATAGCCAAATCAAGATCTGTTTCAATATCTGTACTAACTTTTTCTAGTTTAATATCTTGTTGACTTGCAAAAATTTCAAATGTAGTTGAAAAACAAGCAGCAGCTCCTGATAATAAATATTCAATTGGATTCGGTGCCGTATTTGTACCTCCAAGAAAGTCTGGTTCATCAGTAACTATAGGAGTAAAACCTCTTACAGTTACATTATTTTTAGTACCATCTTCCCAATCAAGATGTGCATTAAGTTTTATCACACCTGAATTTATATCCTTTTTTATTCCTTCTGCAAATTGATTTATAGCGTCTAATGAAATATTATTCATTATATCATCCTCCTGTTTTTAATTTTTATTAATTACTACTAGATTTTATAGCTTCTTTTAATGCCTTCGAAAGTTGTGCTGGACAAGAAGTACTCCTACTACCACAATGTACATTTTCTAATTTATCAGCAATCTCCTTGGCATCTTGACCAATTGCCAAACTTCTAATGCCAAGAGAATTACCTGGACATCCACCAAGAAATTGAACATCAATGATTTTATTGTCATCACTTAATTCAAAATCCATTTCTCTACAACAAACTCCAGACGGATTAAATTTAACCTTTTTCATTATATTACCTCCTATAGTTACATTTGATTTTGCACCAGTAACAAAAAATTATTAATATTTATTAAAATCTAATACTTTGTACTGGAATAATATCAATATACACTATGGTATAATACCAGAGTCAAATAAAATTTTAATCACAATTAAGA
>JBASOB010000154.1:0-11008 GCA_049657865.1 Mobilitalea sp. | reverse complement strand
ATATAGCAGATATCCAAGTAAACTACCCAGTACCGCTCCGGTGATTGGAGTGACGCTACTTCCAACAACAATTGCGGCCACGGATAAAAATGCTGCAATTACTGCCGTCACACTTGACTCTAGTCCATCAAGTCCATCTGTAAAATTAGATCCATTCACAGTTCCAAGCATTGCAATAAACATAATCGGCCAATACAGATAGGAGGCATCAATGTAATTACCACCAGAAAATGGGATTAACATGGAGGTTCCCAAATCCGAAAAATACATGATATAAATTCCAAATCCTACTGTGATTAATATTTGTCCTAAGAGTTTCTGCCATGCTTTAAGGCCAAGATTACGTTTTTTCACTACCTTGATATAGTCATCAATAAATCCGATAATTCCAAACCCAATGGTTACTAACAAGATTGGGGCTATTTTAGAAAAGTCTTTGATATAAAGGAATGAAGTTAATATAATACTAATAATTACAACGATACCTCCCATAGTAGGAGTACCTGATTTCTTTTGATGTGACTGTGGTCCTTCTTCACGAATAAACTGCCCAAATTTCAACTTTTTCAAAAATGGTATGAAGAAGGGGCATAGAATTGTACTAATTGCAAATGCTATAATAACCGGTAAAATAACTTCATAATTTGAAAAATTCATACTTTCCTCCATCGATGTGCTTTATCACGCAAGCAAATTGTATCGTGCATTTTCTAAGCAGTCCTACTCTTTGTTTATAATAGGCACAACTTTTCCGTTTCATTTAGATCCAAATTATTGACCACGTTATTATACTTTATAAAACACGAAAAAACAATACTACAAACTTATGAAATGAACACGCTTTTCTATAGTTTCTTCGTTTATTTTAACGTACTTATTATTTATAATCACAAATATGTTCCTAATTGATCATTTTTAATTTATTCTGCTGTACCTTCGTTTGTTCCCTCTGTAGTTCCCTCTGTGGTTCCTTCTGTGGTTCCTTCTGTCGTTCCCTCTGTGGTTCCTTCTGTGGTTCCCTCTGCTGTTCCTTCAGTTGTACCTTCTGTTGTACCTTCTGTTGTCCCTTCTGCTGCTTGACTATCTGCTTCTTCTTTTGTTGCATATCCAAGCACATCTGCATTATTCGATTCATCACCTTGACTATTCGCAATTTCCTCTTCTGTCGGTAACAAGTAATTAATTTCTCCCTCCGGATAAATTCCAAGTGCCGGTAATATCTCAGTTAAAATTCGACTTGCGAATTTAGTTGCAATTGAGCTGTCTGCTTGTTTCACAACATTTTGTGGTTCATCAATCATAACATAGATCACCATCTCTGGATTAATTGCAGGAACCTGTCCAATGAAGGATACCACATATGTTTTCGCTTCACGTGGGAATTTCTGTGCAGTACCGGTCTTTCCACCTACTGCATACCCCTCAACCTGTGCTCCCTTAGCAGTACCTGTTTCAACGGTCTGATATAAGTATTTCTGAAGGAATTCAGATGTTGTTTCAGAAGCAGTCTGTTTCACTAATAAGTCCTTATAAGATTTTACGGTTGCTCCCTTATCATTCACAATCTCTTTGACAACATGTGGCTGATAATAGTATCCGCCATTGACAAGAGAGGAATATGCGGCTGCTAACTGAATCATTGTTGTATTAAAAGACTGACCAAAACTACAAGTTGCAAGTTCCGTTGAGTTCAATTTATCAAGCGAAATAATAATGCCGGCTTCTTCTCCTGGTAGATCAATTCCAGTTTTACTTCCAAACCCAAGACTCTTCTGATATTTATTAAAAATTTCTTTTCCTTCGATTGCTGCAATCTGCATTAATGCATCATTGCATGAGTACATTAAAGCTTCACCCAACGTCAGCTCACCATGTCCGACTAACTTACTGCAGCGAATATAGCTGCCTCCGACATCTTCCCCTCCATCACAGTAAAAAGTATCATTCTCTGTAAGTAATCCTTCTTCGATTCCCGCTGCAATAGTCACCGGTTTATAAGTCGATCCCGGCTCAAAGCCACTGCTTATGACATCATTTTTCCAAAGAGAATTCAGTGCTTCTGTTTTTTGTTCATCCGTCATTGCTTCTAATTCATCTGCCGGAACAATCCCCTTCAGACTTCTCGGAGAATTCAAATCATATTCTTGATTGGAAGCCATCGCAATAATCTCTCCGGTATTTGGATTCATAACTAGGACACCAATACTCTTGCTTCCAAATTCCGTATTAAAGGCAATGATATGTTCTTGGATAATTCTTTGTACATTCGCATCTATCGTACTTACGATAGAATCTCCATTCTCTGCTTCTTTCACTGTTCTATCTATATTTAAGCTTGCGTCATAATATCCGTATTCTCTTCCGTTTACGCCATTAAGTTCATCATTATAATACTCTTCAATACCAAAATATCCTGTATTGTCAGTAGACGTAAATCCTACAACATCACATGCTAGAGACTTGTAAGGATAAGTACGTACATATTCTTCTTCAAACCACACACCAAGTACTTTCTCATTCTCTTGTGTTTCTGTCTTATATTCCTGAACATTCTCATATTTTAGATTTTTTTCTACAATGACATATTGACTGTTTTGTTTTTTCTCATCTTGTAATATTGTTTGAATTGCTTCGGCTTTGATATCAAAGTTTTTTTCTAAAGCTTTAATCGTAGGCGCAATACAATCTTCGTTTTCCAGTAATTGTTTAACATCAAGGATGAGGCGATATTGCAATTCACTTCTCGCAAGAACCGTACCATTACAGTCCAAGATATCTCCTCTTTTATACGGAAGCACTGAACTGACATAGGATTGTCGTGACAATACTTGTTTGGCATATCGATCGCCGTTTGTTTGGTTGATATAAATTAATCGTCCTATTAATCCAAGTAACAGTACTGTAATAACACAAAATACAAGCAATAGCCTTGCTTGCATTCGCGAATTAAACTTTTTAGGTGCTTTCTCCGGTGTTCTTTCCATAATATAACCTCATTTACTTATTCAGACTTATTGTGGGATGTCCTCGTATTGTCTAACATAGTCGTTATTATTACTTTTATATGTTATGACGGTATTCTTATTCGGGTATACCATGCCCAGTTCTTCAACAGCTATGCGGTATACATAATCCATATTATAAGCGGTATTGATTGCTTCTTCGGAAGCATCATTTTTATTCGTCAGTTCCGTCAGATCATTTTCCAGAGAAATAATCTCTTTGTCCATTGTACTAACACTTGCCTGAACTTTCAAGTACTCAACACAAACATATACAGTAGCTATGATTGCAACAGTAAGCACCATTAAAGAAGCCAGATTGATTCCACAAATGGATTTCGTCTGTCTGTGCTGTTGTTTACGGGGAGCGAAATTCTCATATTCCTCTTCTTCTCTTCTGATATCGGGTGCAAGATTTAACTGCCTCGCAGTATTGCCTTCGATATAATTTACCCTCGTATTATCATATTGATATTGTCTCTTCTTTGCCTCCATGCAAGAAACCTCTCTTTCTACTACGTTCTGCCGTTGTTTTTGTGTGATAGCATTTTTACTTGTATTTGTTATTACTTGTATTTATTATTACTTGTTTTTATTATTAGATATATTTGTTATTAGTTATATTTGTTTTATTTATATTTATTGCTTATCTTTATTATTATTATTTCTTATTTATTATTACTTCTTATTTATTTTTAATCTTTGCTTTTTCAAATACCCTGAGCTTTGCACTTTTTGATCTCGAATTATATTCGAGTTCTTCTTCCGATGCAGTAATTGGTTTTCTTGAAATCATCTTTCCTTGTGGAACTTTGCCGCACACGCATACCGGAAAATTCGGTGGGCAGGTACATGGATTCTCATTTATCTTAAAGCAAGTTTTCACAATTCTGTCTTCTAGTGAGTGAAATGTGATGATACATAATCTTCCTTCTGGTGACAGCAGTTCAATCATGTCCTGTAAGGTATCTTTTAACACTTCAAGTTCTTGATTAAGTTCAATTCGAATCGCCTGAAAGGTTCTTTTCGCCGGATGTCCTGTGTTAACACGAAGTTTCATCGGTATTGCAGCTTTTATGGCTTCAATTAACTCAAATGTCGTTTCAATGGGCTTTTCTTCTCTCACTCTTACGATGTGTTTTGCAATGTTTTTTGCGAAATTATCTTCACCGTAATTTCTAATCATCCTAAATAATTCCATTTCCGTATAACCATTAACGATATCTTTCGCTGTTTTAGAATTTCTAGTATCCATTCTCATATCCAGTGGGGCATCTTCCTTATAGGAAAATCCACGTTCCGGTGTATCTAGCTGATAGGAGGACACTCCAAGATCAAGAAGAATTCCGTCCACTTTATCAATATTCAAATCATGTAAAACTTTCTTCATTTCACTGTAATTGCTTCGGACAATCGTTACTTTATCCATATATTCACCAAGTCGTTGTCCTGCCGCTTCAATCGCAGCTGCGTCCTGGTCAATTCCTATAAGTCTGCCAGTAGTAAGGCGACTGACGATTTCATAGGAATGTCCCCCGCCGCCTAAAGTTCCGTCGACATAGATTCCATCTTCTTTTATATTTAAATTTTCTATTGTTTCATCTAATAATACCGGTTTATGTTCAAATTCCATAATTGTCTCCCTCTTAGAAGCTGATACCATATTCCGACATATGTTCTGCAATTGCATCCACATCATCGTAATTGTTATTGTTTTCCCAACGCTCTTTACTCCAGATTTCAATTTTACTGAGTACTCCAACAAAAACGATATCTTTATCCAGCGCTGCACTATCTCTCAGTTTTGCCGGTATTAATATTCTTCCTTGTTTATCTGCCTCACAGGATGCTGCGCCTGCCATGAAATAACGTTGTAACTGTCTTGCTTCTTTCGTTCCAGGAAGTGTTTTAAGCTTATCAACAAAAGTCTGCCATTCATCAGCCGGGTATGCAAATAAACATCCATCAAGACCTAGCGTAATGACAAATTCATCGCCTAAATCTTCTCTGAACTTCGATGGTATGATTATTCTTCCTTTACTATCAATCGAATGATTAAATTCTCCCATGAACATTAGCAGTACCTCTTTGTCCCTTACCTTGAAATGAAAAGCTTTGAGTTTTACACCACTTTTGAGGGCTTTTACTCCACTTCTCACCACTTCGCTCCACTTATGTTGTTATTCTATAATAATACAGGGAATTAATCAAGCTTTTATTTTCAAAAAATGCATATAAAACCTATAATAATCGGACTTTTCTGTAGTCTTCCAATAGACTTTTACAACATCTTGTGCACGAATCAAAAATCGAACAAATTATGTCAATATATAGTCAAAAGAAAAGACGTAGGATTTTATGCCTACGTCTTGTTAAATTTCTATTAAATTTAATTAAATTATTTATTACGTTTTATTGTTATCCATTTATACATTTATACATTTATTTTTTATGTTTTATGTTTTTCTATACTTTTCAATATTTAATCCAGAAACAATATTTCACCTTTTCGATTTCACTCTCGTTTTATATCGTAAAATAATAATCATAACAAAAGCTCCAACAACAAGGACCGCAGAGAAAACCTGCGAAACCGCAAACGGTGTTCCCCACAAAAAGAGTTGATCCGTTCTTAAGCCCTCCATCCATACTCGTCCTAAACCATAACCTATAAGATATAGCAACATAACCTCGCCATCGAATCTCTTATACTTCGTGTATAAAATCAGCAAAACCAACAAACATAAATTCCAAAGTGATTCATAAAGAAAGGTTGGATGTACCTGAATATATTCAACTCCATTGATATCAGTTACATGATTACGAATTTCAAGGATTCGATTTAAGGCGGCCGTTTTATCTCCATATTTTGCCTGCAGGGTAGCAATAGAAACGCTTTCTGCAAATTCACCGGACACGTCGCTTCGTCTTAGCTGCATTGCAAATATACCATCCGTATACTTACCGAAAGCTTCTCGGTTGAAGAAATTACCCCAGCGTCCAATCATCTGTCCAGTTACAAGCCCTATACAACCCGTATCTGCTAGTAATCCCACCGAATATTTCTTGAATTTCGCATAAACGATAGTCACTATGACAGCAGTGATAATCCCCCCATAAATAGCGAGACCACCGGTACGCAGGTTTAGAACAGAAAGTGGATTGTCAGAAAATTCTTCCCAAGCAAAAACAACATAATATACTCTTGCGCCTATTACACATAGAACAATGGCCACCAATGCAAAATCAAGATAGAATTCTGTATTCTGTCCGGTTCTCTTTGCCACAAGTTCAGTAATCAGCCACCCAAAAAGCATTCCAATTCCTATTACAATTCCATAAAATGCAATATTATAGCCAAAAAAATCAATGCCGAAAGGTACCTCTTTGAGTTCTAAATTCAGATTAGGAAAAATAATGCTGCCTTTTGTTATCAAATCCATATATTCCCACCACTTTCCTTGATCTAACCCTACCTCTAATATGATTACTTCTGTTTCGCTTAAATTTATACGTTAAATCGAAACAGTACGACATCGCCGTCTTGAATTACATATTCTTTTCCTTCAGAACGTACTAATCCTTTTTCTTTTGCAGCATTGTAATTACCGCATTCAAGTAAATTGTGATAGTTTACAATTTCCGCACGGATAAATCCACGCTCAAAGTCAGAGTGAATCTTTCCAGCTGCCTGTGGTGCTTTTGTTCCCATTTTTATCGTCCATGCTCTTGTTTCCTTAGGACCTGCAGTCAAATAGCTCATCAGTCCAAGGATATGATAGCTCGCACGTACCAATTTCTCTAACCCTGATTCTTTCAGTCCAAGTTCCTCAAGGAACATTTTCTTCTCATCTTCTTCAAGTTCTGCAATTTCCTGTTCAATCTGAGCACAGATTACAAACACTTCAGAACCATCAGCTTTTGCAGCAGCACGGACTTCTTTGACATATTCATTGGAAGATCCTTCGTCAGCCAAATCATCTTCTTTTACATTCGCAGCATAAATAACTGGTTTCGCAGTAAGAAGATTAAACGAGTTAAAGAATTCTGCTTCTTCCTCATCTTCCGCTTCAAAAGTTTTAGCCATTTTTCCTTCTTCTAAATGAGCAATCAATCTTTCAAGAATTGTAGCTTCTTTGGCTAATGCTTTATCATTTCTAGCTCCTTTAATCGCTTTTGATCTTCTTCGCTCCAGAATATCAAGATCTGAGAAGATTAATTCCAAATTAATCGTTTCAATATCTCTTGTTGGATTAACGTCACCTTCTACATGAATGATATTACCATCTTCAAAGCAGCGAACCACATGTACAATCGCGTCAACTTCCCTTATTGTGGAAAGAAATTGGTTGCCAAGACCTTCTCCTTTGGATGCGCCTTTTACTAATCCTGCTATATCAACAAATTCTATAATAGCTGGAGTAATTTTCTCAGAATCATATAGATTGCTTAATGCTTGCAATCTTGCGTCCGGAACCGGAACAATTCCGATATTCGGATCAATGGTACAAAACGGATAATTAGCAGATTCTGCTCCCGCTTTCGTTAACGAATTAAAAAGTGTGCTTTTGCCTACATTTGGTAAGCCTACAATACCTAATTTCATGTGTGTCTTCCTTCCTTTAATGCATTTCTATAAGACATAATACTTTTATTCGCATTATCACCCGGACTAATCCCTAGATTCTATTACTAATAAAATGCCATCTTCAAATTCTACTTGTGCTTCTTCATCCAGAATCTCATTACTGATTCCCAAACTATTTCCTGTGGTTAAAATGATGTGATTAAGCGGATACTTAAATCCTCTTAATGTCAGTCCATGCACCTTATCTGTAAATGGGAGCAAAGAAACATAATCTCCAAACTGATTTTCTTTCCTAATTGTAAAACTTTTATTTCTCAAATAAATTTTATTATGTGAATCCACAATGCATGCACTAATAAGTTGCTGCAAAGGAAACATCAACAAATGAATATTAGCTACTACATGGTCCAGTCTTGTTCCAGTTGCTCCAATGATATCAATTCTGGTTGCCTGATTTTTGATGGCAAGTTCAATCGCAATCTGTGAATCCGTCTTGTCTTTTTCAGGAGGATAGGTTAGAATTTGGACTTTTGTATCCTTGTATTTCGTAAGTATTGATTCTGAAACAGAATCGAAATCTCCAACGATATAATCTAGTGGAAGCTGCAATCTGTCAGCGATATTAAGTCCGCGGTCTGCTGCAATTATCATAGCATAATTTTCATATTCAACGCGTGTACTTAAGAAGGAATCTTCGATTTGTCCGCCAGTAATAATCAATATCTTCTTTTCGTCTTTTATCATATTTTCCTTCATTCCGCCGCCAACAGGCAGCACAAACATTGTTTTTCTTCGCTCTTTCCTCTGTTATGCTTCTTTTCAGTATAACAAACAATAGCCGAAAGAAGTTAATCTTGAACTTCTTCCAGAATACGGTATATCAAAACAATTTTCTAATTAAGTTAACTTCTTAATTAAGTTAGCTTAATTACTTAACTGCCTCAAAACCAGCAAATATATTCTTAAAGCTCTTTATGTTGTCTTCAATACTGCCATTGAAAATAGAGGTACCGGATACTATGATATTCGCTCCGGCATCTAACACATATTCTACATTTGACAGAGTAATTCCTCCGTCAACTTCAATGTCTACCTCTGCTTTCGCATTTTCAATCATTGTCTTTAAATCACGGATTTTCTGCAGGGATTCAGGGATAAAAGATTGTCCGCCAAACCCAGGATTGACTGTCATAATTAATACCATGTCAATGTCATTCATCACATATTCAAGTACATTTAAAGGCGTTGCTGGATTCAGTGAAACACCAGCCCTCAGTCCTAATTCTTTAATCATAGTTACCGTTTTATGAAGATGGGTACATGCTTCCACGTGAACCGTGATGCTGTCAGCACCAGCTTCTTTAAACGCTTTCAAATAGCGGATAGGTTCTTCTATCATTAAGTGAACGTCAAAAATAAGCTTCGAACTTTTTCGAATCGAAGCTATTACAGGCATTCCAAAGCTGATACTAGGAACATAATTTCCATCCATAACATCGATATGAAGATAATCTGCTCCTGCATCTTCAAGCAAATGGATTTGTTCTCCTAATCTATTAAAATCTGCAGCTAACATGGAAGGAGCAATTTTTATCATATTTAACCTCATTCTTGCAGCAACCCTATGGGCTGTAAGCACAAAATTTATTATGGACTGTAAAGCACAAAACTTATTGCGTGAAAGATCTATCTTTCCACTGTCTATCTCTATCTTATCTTCGAATATCTTAATAACGCTTTATACTTTTCAATTCCTCATATAACAAAAGATAATTCTCATACCGTACTTTACTGATTTTCTTGTTCTTCAATGCTTCTTTCACTGCGCAATCAGGTTCATTGATGTGCATGCATCCAAGAAACCTGCATTCATTCTCGTACTCATTGAATTCCAGAAAGTAATTCTTCAAATCATCTTTGTCTATCTCATTAATATACAGTGAACTAAAGCCTGGGGTATCCATAATATAGGTATCATTGTCAATATAAATGAGCTCTGAATGTCTAGTAGTATGTTTGCCTCGTTTAATCTTTTCGCTAATCACTCCGGTCTCCATCTGAATTCCAGGTTGGATCAGATTGACGAAAGAAGATTTCCCTACTCCGGAGGGGCCGGCAAGGACAGTCGTTTTACCTTTTAACAATTCACACAAATCAGAAATTCCCTGTTTTTGAACCATACTTGCAAATACTACTTTGTAACCACAGAATTCATAAGTCTCCTTCAATAAAGACATCTCACTTTCTGTGATGATATCCATTTTATTAAAGCAAACTATTGTTTCCACCTTTTGGTTCTGCATCATGATTAAGAAACGATCCAAAAGGTTTAGATTAGGATCCGGTTCCGCCGCTGCAAATATAACCATTGCCTGATCAACATTTGCAACAGCTGGCCGTACGAGTTCGTTTTTTCTCGGAAGGATATCACACACAATTCCTTTTCCTTCCGGTTGATCGCTGATATCTATTTCTACGTCATCTCCAACAAGTGGTTTAATCTTCTGATTACGAAAAATTCCCTTCGCTTTGCATTCATAAATCACATTGTTCTCCGTTACATGAACATAATAAAATCCGGCAATACCCTTGATTATCTTTCCCCTCAAGTTATTCCTCCACTGCATCAAAGTGAACAGTCCACTTAGCTTCTGATGATTCACCTGGAACCGTAAAATAATCACCATCAATAATCATTCTAACGGTAGCATCAGAAGCATCGTTACCAATGACTGCATTATCAATATAAGGGAAATCTTCAGTAGACATCATACCTTCATAAAGACTTTCTTTTGATCCGCTTTGTTCAATTTCGATGATAATTTCGGCTTCGCCATCTCCAATATAATCAAATGGGTTCACGTCAATGTTTAATGCACCAACATAAGTATAAGAACCGGCTGGTGGATTTGTAGGAGCAGATGGACCTGTACTCACTATAATGTCAACTTTGCTGCCAGAATCAGCTTGTCCGCTAGCAGCAACATTCTGATAGGATACAATGCCCTTGGCATAAGTATCGGAAGCTTCTAAAGTGACTCCTCCGAGTGCTAATCCTGCATCTGTTAAAGCCTTAGTTGCATCTGCTTGCGTAGATCCAACTAAGTTTGGAACTGTAACCTTCGTGATTTTCGGTCCGGTACTAACGGTAACCGTAATGGTGTCACCAAATTTAACCAATGACAATCTCTCAGGTGTTGTAGAAATTACATGTCCACTTTCTATTTCATCACTGTCCGCATAATCATGAATTGGTTTCAGTCCAAGTTCCGTTAATTTAGTATCTGCATTTTCTTCTGTATATCCATATACGTTAGGAAGTTCAAAAGCCTGCTGACCTGTACTTATCGTAAGTATGATCTCGCCGCCAAATTCTCTTTCATTTCCAGCCTGAGGATACTGTTTCATTACAGTACCT
>JBASOB010000153.1:0-2154 GCA_049657865.1 Mobilitalea sp. | reverse complement strand
CAATTGGAGATTGATTAAATGCGAATGAAAACCAACGATGGAACGCCGGATGCGGTGAAAATCGCATGTCCGGTGTGGAATGGGGGAAAAGGTGGAGATAACTTCAAAACCTTACCTATCATTATAGGCGGAAGGGTTGTTTCTACAGTCAATTTTTTATTATGTATGGCTGGTAGAACCAGTATCAAGAAGAAATTTTGAGACAGTATTAAAATTAATTGGCGAAGCAGAAGTTGCAGAACAGGGCAAGATGTCAAAACTTGATAAGCGTATGAAAAAATTAGAGGAGTTATCACCGCTCGGTGTAAATCATCCAGCGGTAAAGCAGTACAACAAATGTATGCGAGGTGCAGGAGACACGGTGCGTTCTATTATCATTAGTGCCAATTCCAGATTGGCATATTTAGAGAATCAGCAGGTGTTACGATTGTTATCTAAGGATGATTTGAATCTGGCTGATATAGGAATTGGAGTAAATGGAGATGGTGAAACAAAGACAGCATTATTCTGTATTATTCCCGATTCAGACAAATCATATAACTTTATTATAGGACTTCTATACACACAGATATTTCAGGAATTATATTATCAGGCAGATTTTAATTGTGGTGGAGCACTGCCAATTCATGTGACCTTTATGCTAGATGAATTTGCAAATGTTGCATTGCCAGATGATTACTGCAGCTTACTAAGTACCATGAGGTCTAGGTCTATTAGTAGTATCATTATCATTCAAAACTTCGCTCAGTTGAAGGCTTTATTCAAGGATACTTGGGAAACTGTCCCGGGGAATTGTGACACGTTTATCTATCTAGGCGGCAACGAACAAAGCACCCATAAGTATGTTTCAGAACTACTGGGAAAAGGCACAATTGATAAGAAATCAAGTGGCGAAACAAAGGGTAGGCAAGGCAGTAGTAGTCGAAATTTTGATGTGTTAGGTAGAGAATTATTTACACCAGATGAAGTGCGAAAACTGGACAACAAAAAGTGCATTGTATTTATTCGAGGTTTTGATCCGATTATAGATGGTAAGTATATTCCCTTTTCACATCCAATGTTTCAACATACAGCGGATGGAAAAGGTAAAGCATATATTCATATTGCAAAAGAGAAAGGTTCTATTATTGGAAAACCATATGAAATCTTGTCAGTGAAAGCACTGGAGCATTTTAAAAAACGAAAAGCAAGCGGAGATAACATATATATTGATATGTTGACTTATGATGAATTTATGCTTCTTGGTGAGGTGGAGATGAGCAAACGATTTACAAACCTTGATGAGAAGGAACAGAAGAATAAATTGAATCAGGAACTTGAAGCAGAGCTTGAATATGCAGAGGAAATGAATCAAAAAGTAAATGAAATGCGTCAGGTGAATAGAGCAAAGCTGAAGGAAGACACAATTACAAATCGTATGATTCATTGGCCTTATACTAAAGAGCAGAAAGATGAAGCTCGAAGGGCGATGGATGCGAAAATCTCACAAAGTAAGATACTAGAATATTTCTATCCAGAAACAAGTGTAGAGCAGATGGCTATAATCAGAGAATCATTAATCACGTAAAAATGTGAGCATTTGATGAAAGTGAGACGTGTCAGGGAAAACCTGACTTGATAAGATTACGGAGGAAACTCCGAGAATATAGATAACCTAAGTTGAACGGGTGGTTATTATTGCATGCCAATAATAACTGCCTATTTTTTACGCGAGTAGCGATGAAAATGTCATGCTTGCATGAACATTTGAGGAGCACCGCGATAACTTGAGAAACTCATCAGTATGTTTCTCGAGTTCGTTGAAAAGGAGATTTCAAAATGAAAGAAAGAGTAGTAAATCAAAATGCAAATAACAATCAGATGGAGGAAAAAGGAATGAGAGGATTATTTAAGAACGTAAAAAGAAAAGTAGTACCAGCAATGTCAGGTGCGGTGATGGCAGTCAGCCTAATGAGTACACAGTGTTTTGCAGCATCAGGAACATCAGCGGTTACGCAGCCACTTGATAATTTGAAGACATTAGTAATTGCAGTTATTGGTGCAGTTGGAGTTATCATCTTGGCAAAGAATGTAATGGAATTCGCACAGGCGTATCAGCAGCAGGATTCGTCTACTATGAACTCTGCATTAAAGGGTATTGTAGCAGGAGTCATG
>JBASOB010000152.1:0-6073 GCA_049657865.1 Mobilitalea sp. | reverse complement strand
GAACAAAACTTCGCAATGCTAATTGATTTTATAGATGCCAGTGAAGCCAGAGAAGACGATGAAAACTTTAAAAATGCAGTGGATTTATTGTTTGTGGAACTGGAAGAAAAGGACTCCAATCACTTTGCTGTAAGGCAATATAAGAAATACAAATTAGCGGCTGGGAAAACAGCTAAGAGTATTTTGATTTCCTGTGGGGCAAGACTTGCACCATTTGATATTAAGGAATTAAGGGAACTAACACTTGTGGATGATTTGGAATTAGATACGCTTGGAGAAAAGAAAACAGCATTGTTTGTGATCATCTCTGATACGGATTCGACGTTTAATTTTATTGTATCCATTATGTATTCCCAATTATTTAATCTTCTATGTAACAAAGCAGATGATGTATATGGAGGCAGATTACCGATTCATGTGAGATGCCTTTTGGATGAGTTCAGCAATATTGGACAGATTCCACAATTTGAGAAGCTGATAGCTACTATTCGTAGTAGAGAAATATCAGCTTCTATTATTTTGCAATCAAAATCGCAGTTAAAGGCAATTTATAAGGATAATGCGGATACCATCGAAGGCAATTGCGATTCCACTCTGTTCCTGGGTGGAAAGGAGAAGACCACACTAAAAGAGATAGCTGAAATATTGGGTAAAGAGACGATTGACCTTTATAATACCTCGGATACAAGAGGAACGCAGCAATCCTATGGTCTGAATTATCAAAAGACTGGAAAAGACCTAATGAGCCAAGATGAGATTGCAGTCATGGACGGTGGAAAATGTATCATGCAGCTTAGAGGTGTGAGACCTTTTTTCTCAAATAAATATGATATTACAAAGCATGAGCAGTACAAATATCTATCTGACTATGACGAGAAAAATGCGTTTGATGTTGAAAAGTACATGAAGAATCTGCATAGAGCCAAGGTAAAAGAAACGGATGTGTTGGAGGATGTATTTGAATCAAAAGAAATAATTGAATAACGAGACTTTTGGACATCATGTCCAGAAGTGAAACTTAAAAACAAATAAAACTAAAAGAAAAGGGAGAGAGGGGTAGACAAAAGAGCTACCCTTCAATATTTTAACTATGGCATTTTTTACAACAGCAGTAACCGGATTAAAGACAGTCGTAACAGCAATTGGAGCAGGTGTAGGAGTATGGGGAGTGATTAACTTACTTGAAGGATATGGAAATGATAACCCTGGTGCGAAATCACAGGGAATCAAACAGCTCATGGCTGGCGGAGGAATTATTATTGTAGCACAGACGGTGATTCCACAGCTTACAACACTATTCTCATAATAAATGAATGGAATCATTGATAAGATTACTGAATTCATAACTGAGATGCTGCAGGGGTGGGTGTTATCCAATCTGGAAACAATGTTTACTGATGTAAATGATAAAGTAGGCACAATAGCAGGAGAGGTAGCAAAGACACCTAGCACATGGAATTCCAGTATTTTCAATATGATTCAGACCCTATCAACAAATGTAATATTGCCCATAGCGGGGATGATCATTAGTTTTGTCCTTGTTTATGAGTTAATTACCATGGTAATGGATAAGAACAATATGCATGAATTTGATACATCGCTGTTCTTTCGTTTCCTTGGGAAAGCATTTGTGGCGGTTTGGTTTTTAAGCAATACATCGACAATTGTTATGGCACTTTTTGATGTAGGAAGTCATGTAGTTATGCAGGCACAAGCACAAATAACAGGATCTACTAGTCTTGATGTGACAAGTACACTGACAACCATGTTTAATAATCAGATTGCCACTATGGGGATAGGAGAACTGATTCAGCTTGGAATGGAAACCATGATTATCAGCGTATGTATGAAGATCATGTCAGTCCTAATCACCGTCATATTATATGGACGTATGATTGAAATATATCTTTATGTTTCAGTAGCACCGATACCATGTGCAACCGCAACCAATCGGGAGTGGGGAGCAATCGGGAATAATTATTTAAAAGGAATTTTAGCTTTAGCATTTCAAGGATTTTTCATTATGGTATGCGTGGCAATTTATGCGATCTTGGTGTCTAGTGTAACGGTTGCAACAAACCTTCATACAGCACTTTGGTCTATCGCTTCTTATACCGTTATTTTATGTTTTAGCTTATTTAAGACAGGAACGCTAGCGAAATCAGTGTTCAATGCACATTAGAAAGGGGGTAAACAAATTTGGCAAATATATCGGTAGCGGTACCGAAGAATTTATCAGGAATTAAGAATAAAATAGCTCTGAATTTAACGAAACGTCAAATGATTTGCTTTAGTGGCGCAGCACTTACCGGTGTTCCGAGTTACTTTCTATTTAAGAATGTAATCGGAGTGCAAGCTGCATCTATTATCATGGTAGCAATCATGGTGCCATTCTTTATTTTTGCAATGTATACAAGAGATGGATTTCCGGCAGAAAAGATATTGTATTTTATGATACGACAGAAGATTTTAGTGCCAGGAATAAGACCATATAAATCAGAAAATCTTTACAGACAGTTAGAGGAGAAAGAAAAACTTAGGGAGGAGGTTAAATACCTTGAAGAAAAAGCAAAAGGAAGCACAAAGAAATCAAAAGAGAAAGCCGGGTTTTAGAAAGAAAAAACCAAAGACAGGTCTTTCTATAAGAGAAAAAGGACGACTGGTAGAATTAATGCGATTATTGAGTGGTAATTCCAGAACCAAAAAGATACCAACCACAGCACAGAAAAGCATTACGTTTGAAAAAATGTATCAGGATGGCATTTGTCAGGTCAAACACAATTATTTTACGAAAATGGTTGAGTTTTATGATATCAATTATGAACTGTTAGAGATAGATGACCAGGGTTATATTTTGGAGGAGTACAGTAAGTTCATCAACTATTTTGATCCAGCTATTAAGTTTGAACTCTTTTTATTTGGAAGACAGGTAAATGAAAAGGTATTAGCAGATCAGTTTAATATTCCAATGCAGCAGGATATCTTCGATGACATTCGTGAGGAATATGCCACTATGTTAAAGAAGCAGTCAGCAAAAGGAAACAATGGTATCTTAAAATCAAAATACATTATTTTTGGCACGGAGTGTAATGGTTTAAAAGAAGCCAGAGCAAAGCTAAAAAACATCGAAAAAGATGTCATTCGAAATTTAAATAACATTGGCACAAATGCTAAGGCACTAGATGGGAAGGAAAGAATTCGTATCCTCTATGAGTATTTTAATCAGGGAACGATGGAACCTTTCCATTTTTCATTTAAAGAATTAGCGGAGTCTGGGAAATCGGTTAAGGACTATATTGCACCACCAGGATTTGATTTTCGATATCCAAGTAGATTTCGGTCAGGAGAAATGTATGGTTCTGTATTTTACCTGGATATGATTGCACCAAGAGTTTCCGATGAACTTGTAAAAAAGCTACTGGATATTGATGATAACCTGACCATTTCTATGCATATGCAGACCATGGACCCGGTAAAAGCAATTAAAGAGTTAAAGGGTGCATTAAGCAATATTCAGAAAATGAAGATTGAGGAACAAAAGAAGGCAGTTCGTAGTGGATATGATATGGATATTCTTCCGACAGATATCATCACTTATGAAAAGGATACCATAGATCTTTTGGAAGATTTAAATAGCAGTAATCAGAAAATGATCAAAATGACCTTCTTAATTACCTGTTATGGAAAGACGAAACAGAAGCTTGGAAATATCACACAGAGGGTATCTGGTATCATTCAACAGGCAAATTGTAATCTAAGATGCCTACAGTATTTACAAGAGCAGGGTCTTATGGCATCTGCACCCATTGGCTGTAATGAAACAGAGATTGAAAGAAACCTCACCACAAAGAGTACTGCTGTTTTAGTGCCTTTTTGTACACAGGAGTTATTTATGCCATCGCCTGCAATCTATTATGGTTTAAATGAACTTAGCAACAATATGATTATGGCAGATAGAAAGAAACTTCGTACACCAAACGGTGTTATTTTAGGAACACCTGGTTCTGGTAAATCATTTGCTGCCAAACGAGAAATTTTATCCTGCTTTCTTATGACAAGAGACGATATTGTTATTTGTGATCCAGAGGGTGAGTATTTTCCACTGGTACAGGCACTAAAAGGACAGGTAGCACGACTTGCAACGAACTCTAAGGATTTCTTAAATCCAATGGATATTCAACTTAGCCATAGAGGTGATAAGGAAGCATTGAAATTAAAAAGTGATTTTATCATTACCCTCTGTGATTTGATTGCCGGTGGCAAGGATGGACTTGAAAATGACGAAAAAGGTATTATTGATGAATGTATCCATCCTATCTATGATATTTATTTTGCAAATCCGATTCCAGAAAATATGCCAATTCTCGAAGATTTATATAATGCATTACTAGCGCATAAGAATAAAAAAGCAGAACGCATCGCCAACAGTTTAGTACTGTATGTGCATGGATCGCAGAATTATTTCAATCACAGAACGAACGTAGATTCCCAAAATCGTATCATGTGTTTTGATATCAGAGACTTAGGAAATCAGTTAAAAGAACTGGGAATGTTGATTGTTCAGGATGCCGTTTGGAACAGAGTATCGAAAAATAGAGAACGTAAGATTGCAACCAGATATTACTGTGATGAATTTCATCTTTTACTACGAGAACATCAAACAGCGGTATATTCCGTAGAAATCTGGAAGAGATTTCGTAAATGGGGTGGTATTCCGACTGCTTTAACGCAAAACGTAGGTGATTTTTTAAAGTCTGAGGAAATTGAAGGTATTTTAGGAAATAGTGATTTTGTGTATTTGCTCAATCAGAATGCAAAAGATCAGCATATCTTAGCGGACAAGTTAGGATTGTCGGATAAGCAGTTAGAGCATGTAACAAACTCTGACCAAGGTTGTGGATTATTACTCTTTGATAATGTAGTCATTCCATTTGTTGATAAATATCCAACAGATACCAAGACCTATGCGATTATGAATACCAAACCAGAGGAAGCCGCCCAAAAGGAAGAGGAGAAATAGTTCATGGCAAAGAACGAAAGCGAAAAGACATCCGATACCTTTCATTCCGATGCTAATCGTTTTACCCAAAGTACCGGTTCTGAATTCGTAGGAAGTAAAAAGCTTGATCGATTAGATCGGAAAGCTAAAAAATCTGATAAAAAGGTAGAAAAGGCAAAGCAGAAAATTCCTAAGAAAACGGAATATACCTTAAAGCGTGTTTTGGATGAAGAAACAGGCCAGGGAAAATATGTAATTGCTGCAATTGAAAAAAATATGCCATTGAAAAGAGCAGGACTTACGAAACATGCAGCACAGAGGTTAGGACATGAAAGCAGAAATAAAGTGCATGGAAAAATCTCGGAACTAGAAAAAGAAAATTCTGCGGTAGAGGGTGCTCATAAGACAGAGCAAAAGGTGGAGGATGTATACGGCTTTGTAAAAAGGCATCATAAGACGAAACATGAGCGTACCTTAAAAAAAGTAGTAAAACTGGAAACGAAGCAGTTTAAGGCAGATGTGAATTTCAGATATCAGAAGTTTTTGGAAGAAAATCCAGAGATGAAAAAGAAGCATATGCAAAAACTATTTCAGAAAAATCGTATCAAGAAAGATTATGCAAAAGCAAAACGTGCAGGAGCTGCAACAAAATCAGCGGGGCAGGCAGTTCAAAAAACTGCATCCAAAGCCACAGCAGTTGCAAAGAAATTGCAGGAGATCTTAGCACAACATGCTTCCTTAATTGTAACAATAGGGATATTTGCAATTTTACTTATAATGATTATGACCGCTGTTTCATCTTGTGGTGCGATGTTTGTAAATACCGTATCAACAACGATGGCAGGCAGTTACATCAGCAAACCAGCAGGGATTGATGCAGTAGATGCTTACTTTACAAAAAGCGAAATGGATCTTCAAGACCAGATTGATGCGATAGAAAGTGATTATCCTGGATATGATGAATATTCCTATAACATTGGAGCAATCGGGCACAATCCATTTACGTTGATTAATTATTTGTCAGCTAAATATATGGAATTTGTAGCAAGTGAGGTGGAAGGCGAGGTGCAGAGC
>JBASOB010000151.1:0-6234 GCA_049657865.1 Mobilitalea sp. | reverse complement strand
GCAGTAGCCTTTGATACACGTCCTCCGCGATGCAGATGATGCAAATCGTCAACGGTAAACATGTGGCACAAGTTCAATTTATTCTTTTCTAACCAGTCAGCAACTTCCGTAATGGATTTGCCATCTTCTTTTAGCATGACAGCTTTATGAATCAATAAACCTTCGCCGAGAGAAGCACTAAGGGAATCAACCACGATAATATTAGAACCAGGACGTTCGCCACATATTTCTCTTGCAGAGGTAGCAGCAACAGAACAACTGCCGCTTAGTGCGGAAGAAAAACCAATATGTAAGATATCATATCCTTCATCAAGTAAACGGATGAATACCTGTCTGGCACTTGCAGGATTCACTGCCATGGTGTTTGGCATTTCCCCTCCACGCATCTTATCATAAAATTCTTTTGGCTCAAGAATATTAGTATCTCCGTATACGGTTCCGTTGAAACTATAATATAATGGAAGCAGAGCTATGTTATGCTCGTCTAAATAATCTTGGGGTAAATCACAAGTAGTATCTGTAGTGATGATATATTTCTGCACCGTCCTACACCGTTCCTTTCTTTTGCATTAATTCGCTTATTGTAGTATAAAATAAAGTAGTTTTGATTACGATATGATACATTATAACATACTACACAGAATTGTTTCAATACACATTTCAAAAAATGTTAATATCTGATAAATACAGATATTGAAATATTTATAGATCCAGAAATTAAATATCTTATAAATGCAGATATTATAGATTTTATTAATGCAGATATTTAATACTAATCATAAATGCAGATATTTCAATATTATTCATAAATACTGATATTGTAAAATGACTTTTCATAAATTCGTATCTATGTTATAATACAAAAGTTATTTAAGTGAAGGCTGTCCCAGAAGTTATATCGTTTTGGGACATTTTTGATTTATTATTCATCAATGTTAACTTATACGAATTTTAAGAGATAGCATAGGATATTTGGAGTGAAAATATGGAAAAATGGGTAATTAAAAATAAAAAAGCAGATTTTGATAAGATCGTCAAAGAGTGCGGTGTCAGTGAAGTGATTGCACGTTGCCTTGTGAATAAAGGACTGGAAGAACCGGAAGAGATTAATTTATTCTTAAATCCTAAACTAAGTGATATGCATGACCCGTTTCTATTAAAAGACGTTAGCAAAGCCTGTAATATACTAATCGGCAAAATAAAAGAAAACAAAAAAATCAGAATCATCGGTGATTATGATGTGGACGGAGTGATTTCGACTTATGTTCTGTACCGAACCTTAAAAAGTGTCGGTGCACAGGTTGATTATGAGATTCCGGACCGTATCAAAGACGGTTATGGCATCAATATTCAGATGGTAGAAGCAGCTCATCTAGCGGGTATTGATACAATTCTTACCTGTGATAATGGTATTGTAGCAATCGATCAGGTGGAACTTGCCAAACAATATCATATGACGGTTATTATTACAGATCATCATAATCTGTTTGAAACAGAGGAAGACGGGATTCAACTGCCTCAGGCAGATGCAGTTATTAATCCAAAACAGAAGGATTGCTTTTATCCTTATGAAGGATTATGCGGAGCAGCAATTGCTTATAAATTATGCCTGGCACTGATAGATTCTTATGATATGGCGGAGAAAGAAGCGTTCCGGGAAGAACTCTTATCCTATGTTGCCATAGCTACCGTATGTGATGTAATGGAGCTTACAGGGGAGAATCGAATTATTGTCAGACATGGTATTGAATTCTTAAAGAAGACTCAGAATAAGGGCTTGCTGTCATTAATGGAGGTATGCAGTATTGTAAAGGAACAGCTTAGCGCTTTTCACCTTGGATTTATCATTGGTCCATGTTTAAATGCTTCCGGCAGACTAGATACAGCAATGAAAGGTATTAAGCTTTTGCTGGCAAGTACGAAAGAAGAAGCCGATCTACTTGCAAATGAAGTTCGAAGTCTGAATGATCTCCGTAAAAACATGACAGTAGAGAACGTAGAGAAAGCAATCGTTATGATTGAAGAAAGTGATTTGAAGAGAGATAAAGTACTGGTAATATATTTGCAGAGCTGCCATGAAAGTATTGCGGGTATCATTGCGGGGCGAATCAGGGAAAAATATAGCAAACCGACTCTTGTTCTGACGGATGCAGAAAACTGTATCAAAGGCTCAGGAAGATCCATTGATTCCTATAATATGATAGAAGAATTACTGAAATGTCGCGAACTGTTTTTGAAAGTAGGAGGTCACCCAATGGCTGCCGGACTGTCTTTAGAACCTAAAAATGTTGAAATTTTGCGCAGTACTTTGAACCAGAATACAACTCTTACAGAAGATATGCTGACGCCTAAAGTTTCAATCGACATTCTTCTTCCATTAGGTTATGTAAGTGAGGGATTAATCAGCGAACTTCGGTGTCTTGAACCTTTTGGCAAAGGAAACGAAAAACCTGTATTTGCAGAGAAGGACTTAATTATAAAATCAGCATTTATCATTGGGAAAAATGCGAGTGGAATCAGGTTCCGCGTGGAAAATCAATTTGGCAAAGAAATGGAAGCTCTGTATTTTGGAGATGTAAATTCATTTTTTAATTACGTTGGTGAACTATATGGGATTGAAGAAGTATCTAAGATTAAGAGCGGAAGAAGCAGCAGCGTGAAGTTGACAATTACATATTTTCCTAAAATTAATGAATATAATGGCTTTCGAAGTGTTCAGCTCATGATTCAAAATTATAGATAAGTAAAATTATCGTTGCTTTACCTCGTATTATTACTATTTTGTGCCAAATTTAAAAAAGTCGGGTGAAAATTCTTTACGAAGCATGAACTATAGTGATATAATTATCATCTATAATACAATAGCTTATATCTAGACAAGAGAATTGCTATGAAATTCTTCTTATATAAAATAAGAATTTTTAGATATTATGTTAGAACAATTGTTTTACTTTTGAGATACAGAAGAGATCTAAATTATTACAAGGGGCAGATAGCCCAGAGAAAGGTATGGTCGTTAAATGAAAAAAATTGAAGATTATGTAAGAAGTATCCCGGATTTTCCGGAGCCGGGAATTATATTCCGTGATGTAACCAGTATACTGCAGGATAAAGATGGATTGAAACTAGCAATTGATCAAATGCAGGAGCTTATTGAGGATCTTGATTTTGATACAATTGTTGGACCAGAATCCAGAGGTTTTATTTTCGGAGTTCCGCTTGCTTATAATCTGAATAAGGCTTTCGTACCGATTCGTAAAAAAGGTAAATTACCTGGTGAAACGATTTCTATGGATTATAATTTGGAATATGGTCAGGCAACAATTGAAATGCATAGAGATGCAATCAAGCCAGGGCAGAGAATAGTAATTGTAGATGACCTGATTGCAACAGGTGGTACAATAGAAGCTATCACAAAGTTGATTGAAGAACTTGGCGGAATTGTGGTTAAAATAGTTTTCCTGATGGAATTAAAAGGTCTGAATGGCCGTGCAAAACTTGATAAATATGATGTGGATGCCGTAATCCAATATGAAGGTAAATAGTGAAACGCTGTTGATAGGATAGGAAGCTTGGAAGAAGATACGATGTGATATGACTTAACGCAAATGACATAATGATATCCAGCAGATTTGAGGAGCATTATACTTACAGGAATAGGTGGTGAGATCATGGAAGAATTCAAAGAAATTGAAGGTAAATCAGAAAGTATGACTCCGGCAGTCGGATATGTGCCTGCCGATTTTACAGCGCCCGAAATACTGTATGATGAATTAATACAGAAAATTCGGAGCTACCATCCTTCCGCAGATATTTCCATGATTGAAAAGGCCTATAAACTTGCTGATGGTGCTCATCAAGATCAGCTTCGTAAGTCCGGAGAACCATATATCATCCATCCGCTCTGTGTCGCTATTATATTAGCAGACTTAGAGCTTGATAAAGAAACGATTGTTGCCGGACTTCTTCATGATGTGGTAGAGGATACTGAATTTACGATTGAGCAGATTACAAGTATGTTCGGAGCAGAAATAGCACTCTTAGTAGATGGTGTTACAAAGCTGACAAAATTAAATTATTCTTTCGATAAAGTGGAACTTCAAGCAGAAAATTTAAGAAAGATGTTCCTTGCTATGGCGAAGGACATTCGCGTTATTCTAATAAAATTAGCGGATCGTCTGCATAATATGCGAACTCTGAAATATAAAGAACCTGAAAAACAGAAAGAAACTGCAAGAGAGACAATGGATATCTATGCTCCGATTGCACAGAGACTTGGTATTTCTAAGATCAAGATAGAACTTGATGATTTATCCTTAAAATATCTGGAACCGGAAGTGTATAAGGATTTATCCGAGAAGATATCGACCAAACGCAGTGAGCGCCAGGCTTATATTGATGATATCGTAAAAGACGTCAGGATGCATATTGAAGAATCTGGAATTGAGGCTAAGATTGACGGCCGAATCAAGCATTTCTTCAGTATTTATAAGAAAATGGTGAATCAGAATAAAACCCTTGATCAGATTTATGATCTGTTTGCGGTACGTATTGTGGTTGATTCAGTTAAGGATTGTTATGCTGCGCTGGGTGTTATTCATGAGATGTATAAACCAATTCCCGGACGTTTTAAAGATTATATTGCAATGCCAAAACCAAATATGTATCAGTCACTTCATACTACGCTAATAGGCCCGATGGGTTCCCCTTTTGAGATTCAGATACGTACCTACGAGATGCACCGTACCGCTGAATTTGGTATTGCAGCTCATTGGAAATATAAAGAAGTTCAAGAGGGTAAGGGAGATCCTACAGCATCTGAGGAAGAGAAACATATTTGGCTACGCCAGGTTTTAGAATGGCAGCGGGATATGTCTGATAATAAGGAGTTCTTAAGTTTAATTAAGAATGATTTTGATTTATTCTCAGAGAGTGTATATGCTTTTACACCGACGGGTGATGTTAAAACTTTACCAACAGGATCAAATCCAATCGATTTTGCCTACAGCATTCATAGTGCAGTCGGCAATAAGATGGTAGGAGCCCGTGTGAATGGCAAATTAGAGCCGATTGATTATGTTATTCAAAACGGTGATCGTATTGAGATTATTACCTCGCAGAATTCTAGAGGACCTAGCCGTGACTGGCTCTCCATCGTGAAAAGCACACAGGCTAAGAATAAAATAAACCAATGGTTTAAGATAGAACTGAAAGATGATAATATCACAAGAGGCAAGGAAATGCTCATTGCTTATTGTAAAGCAAAAAGTATTGTGCTCAGTGATTTAGTGAAGTCGGAATATACCAATATCGTGATGCAGAAATATGGTTTTCGTGATTGGGAATCTGTACTTGCCGCGCTTGGGCATGGCGGACTCAAAGAAGGCCAGATTATTAATAAGCTCCAAGAAGAGTACAAGAAAAAGCATAAAAAAGAAATTACCGATGAAAACATTTTAGAGAATATAGCAGAAGAAAAGATAAATAAAGCTCCACCTAAGAAATCAAAGAGTGGTATTGTAGTAGAAGGTATTCATGATCTTGCGGTTCGTTTCTCTAAATGCTGTAGCCCTGTTCCTGGAGATGAAATTGTAGGCTTTGTTACAAGAGGCAGAGGTGTATCCATTCACCGTACGGATTGTGTCAATGTCATTAATTTATCGGAAGATGACAGAGCCAGAATTATCGATGCAGAATGGAATGCAACTGCGGGAAAAGAATCCGGAGGAGTCTATACAGCAGAAATTAAGTTATATGCCCATAATCGAACCGGTGTGTTAGTTGATATATCGAAGGTATTTACAGAGAGCAAGATTGATGTGATATCTATGAATGTCAGAACTAGCAAACAAGGAAAAGCAACCATCAGCATGGGATTTGAAATTAATGGCGTAGAACAATTAAACGAAACAATTGCAAAACTTCGTAATATTGAAAGCGTTATTGATATCGAACGTACCACAGGCTGATGAATAGATAAGGAAACTACAATATGAATCAATTGGATATAAAATGTCTTGTTCTTGGTGTGATGCAGACCAATTGCTATATCATCAAAAATCAAGAAACGAAGGAAGCAATCTGTATTGACCCAGCAGATCAGGCGGGAATAATAGAAGAATATTTAAAGGCAAATGACCTCGTGTGCAGGGGAATTCTTCTCACACATGGTCATTTTGACCATATTATGGCAGCAAAAAAACTTGCTGAACTTTTGCAGGTTATGATTTATGC
>JBASOB010000150.1:0-3629 GCA_049657865.1 Mobilitalea sp. | reverse complement strand
ATAGTAGATAGTAGATAGTAGATAGTAGATAGTAGATAGTAGATAGTAGATAGTAGATAGTAGATAGTAGATAGTAGATAGTAGATAGTAGATAGTAGATAGTAGATAGTAGATAGTAGATAGTAGATAGCAGATAGTAGATAGCAGATAGTAGATAGCAGATATGCTGTTGTTAGTGAAAAGAGATAGAATAGTGACAGATAAGTTTTACTAATATTACCATTAACTTGGAGAAAAGTTTGAGAAAATCCAAAAGGAGGGATATACGATGACAATTACAGAAGTAAGTAAAAAATATGATTTAACAGCAGATACCTTAAGATATTATGAGAGAATAGGCCTGTTACAGTCAGTGAATCGCAGTCATAGCGGTAACAGGGACTATACGGAAGAAGATTGCAGGTGGGTTCAATTTATTAAATGCATGAGAAATGCAGGACTTTCCATCGAAGTCCTAATTGAATATGTAACTCTATTCCAGCAAGGGAATGAAACAGTGGATGCAAGAAAGGAATTATTGCTCGAGCAAAGAAAGCAGTTAGCAGAGAAAATCGATGATCTTCAGAATACGCTCGCCTATTTGGATAAAAAAATAGATGGCTATGAGAATCGTATGTTGAAATATGAAGAAAATTTAAAGAAATTTGTGGAATAGATTTGAAGGATTGTTACAAGTTATTAATAAACCTTTTATCTTAGTACCTGATAGGTATATAATAGAAAAGTACACAGATTAAGGTTTATTGTAATTATAGAATAAGTGAACCAGCTGTATCAACCTCTCAAATACCAGGAAGAAAAAGGAACGAGCACCAAAGTGCTAGTTATACAGCTCTTCAACGTGAAGAAACTTCACGTTGTGATAGAATGGAGGATATTATGGAAGAACAAGATTCCAAAGATACGAAATCCATATCCCAGCTAATTGATGAAAGAATTGAAGAACTCGGTGACTGGCGAGGACGTCTCCTAAAAGAGCTACGAAACTTGATTAATCAGGTCGACCAAGAGATAGTGGAAGAATGGAAGTGGCGAGGCGTTCCGGTATGGTCCAAGGATGGTATGATATGTACAGGTGAGACTTATAAGAGTATTGTGAAGTTGACTTTTGCAAAAGGAGCAGCACTTGATGACCCTGCAAATCTTTTTAATTCAAGCCTTGAGGGCAATACAAGAAGAGCAATTGACTTTCATGAGGGAGACAAAATAGACGAAGAAGCACTTAAGGAACTGATCCGTGAAGCTATTTCTTTGAATAAAGCAGGACATAAGAAAAAACATAAAGATTAAGACAGATCATGAATCGTTATGTTATTTGTAAAATACATTATCCTTATGAACTATAATGCATTTATATACTGAGGAGGGGAAATTTGGGTAGAATAATAATTTTAGAAAATACTAAAATAATGAGCTCAAAAATAAAAACCATTCTTATAAAAAATGGTTTTCAAAATGTTGAAGAATTAAATATGCTGAGAATTTCAGCGAAAAATATAAACCAATTATTTAAGGATACTGATTTTGTTTTATTGGATTTGGATAGTCATGGTATTGATGTGGTTGAATTAATTCAAACCTTGAAAAGTAACAATGATACCGCAAATATTCCAATTATATCTTTTAGTGAAAAAGCGGATGTATCCATAATTAAGAAGGTTATTGTACTTGGCTGTTTAGATTTTATCCTGAAACCTTTTGATGAAGAAACACTAATTAGAAAAGTCTTGAAAGTCGTACCACATTATATATCCGAAAACATTGCTCAAACGAGTGAAAGAAGCAATGAATTTTTAGGAGAGGGCGATGGGGCCTTAAATTGGACGGATGATTTCGAGATTGGAATGAAAGAAATCGATGAAGAACATAGAAAAATAATAGAAGAATATGGGAAACTTTACTCGAAGATGAAAGATGGGGTCGGCCATGATTATTATCAAGAACTATTAGCATTTCTAGTTGAATATGTTAGTACACACTTTGCTCATGAGGAAAAGCTGCAAGAAGAGATTGGTTATGATAAATGCGTGGAACATAAAAAAATACATGATAATTTTAAACTTTATGTAAATGAGATGATTGAAAACAATAAAGACAATCCGGCAACTGATAAGGAACTGATACGTATCAATCTATTTATAAAGGATTGGTTGATTCATCATATATTAATTATGGATAAAAAAATCAATGTATTTTTGCATAAAGAACCATAAGCACTAAGCATAATAAAAAGCATAATAAACAATAGGTCGTGATGAGTTTGTATTGTAAATAAATAGTTGCAAAATCTTACATCCACCAATTACCTACCACTCATATTGAGATGGGTATGGTTTCCTTTGAAAAATGTAAAATTTCTTCTGGAACATATACAAAATATCAGTTTTTTATACCTGAAAATAAAACTTTTATTGACTTTAACCCTACAATGTATATAATTAGTGGTAAGATAGTTTCTAGGATTGTGACTGTTAAGGCAGGCAAGACCTATTTAGTGATAAGTTTATTACTAAGTAAGGTCTTTTTTATATGAAAGATTGAGAGACTGGGAATGTACAGAATAGGAAAGATAATCAACAATAATTTTATATGTTCTGTGAATGAGCAGGGTGAAGAAATAATTTTAAGAGGTTTAGGAATCGGATTCCAAAAAAAAGTGAATGACATATTAGATGATGACAAAGTTGAAAAAATATATCGTATGCATTCCAAAACAGCATTAAGCAAAATGCAGAGCCTTGTAGACGATATTCCGTTAGAACATGTTCAGGTTTGTACAGAAATCATTGATGACATTAAGAAAACATTTGATAAAGAACTGAATGATAATATTTATATTACTTTAACAGATCATTTGAGCTTCGCAATCGAGAGACAGCGCTCTGATATGCAATATAAGAATGCACTGCTTCTTGAAATTAAAAGGTTCTACCAAGCAGAATACCAATTGGGACTCCACGCGCTAGAAGTAATCAAAAAAAGACTTGGAGTTACGTTGCTTGAAGATGAAGCAGGATTTATTGCACTTCACATCGTAAATGCCGAACTTGATACGGATATGTCGGAGATGATGAAAATTACAGAATTAATTCAAGATATTCTGCAGATCACAAAAGACTATTATCAGGTTAAATTGGATGAAGATTCATTGGATTATGATAGATTCGTAACGCACCTGAAATATTTTGGGCAGAGAATGTTCCATAACAAATCAATCAAAGACGATGATTTTAAGCTGCAGGAGATGATAAAAACTAATTATAAGAAAGACTATCAATGTGCAGAAATCATTAGTAATTATGTTTCAACAAAATATAACCGAGTTTTAACCGGTGAGGAAATGATGTTTTTAACAATTCACTTAAAAAGAATAGCAATGAATTAAACTGGATTGTGACTGGTATGCAGGCAAGACCTAATTAGAAAATAATTGGGTCTTTTTTTATGCTTAAAAGGAATAAGCTAAGCGAATTTCTTTTTAATATAGTGTGAGTAAAAATATTTTCACACAGCAAATTTGTGCGTTTATCCAAATTTGCAAGTTTTTTTGAATTGAAGATTATGATAGCAAATGGAGGAAAATTTAATGAAGGACAAAATTTTTGGAGTTTTACAACGTGTAGGAAGAT